>NZ_CAURTV010000055.1:0-22717 GCF_963527515.1 uncultured Cellulomonas sp.
ACCTGGTTCCGGCAGGTCGCCGCGGAGGCGGACGCGGCGCTGCGGACGTCGGCCGAGCCGGGGGCACGGGCCCTGCTGACCGTGCAGGTGGCGGACCTGCGGGCGGCCCACGCCTGGGCGCGCGGCGCGGACCCGGTGCTCGCTGCGCGGCTGACAGGCTCGCTGCACGTGCACGCCCTGGCGACCATGAGCGACGAGATCCTCGGGTGGGCGGCGCGGCTGGGGCCGGTGCTCCCCGACGACGACCCGGCGGGAGCTGCGGCGCAGGTCTCGGTGGCCACGCGGCTCGTGCTCGGCGGTGAGCTCGCGGCGGGGGAGCACCGCGCCCGTCGCGCGCTGGAGGTGGCGACCGACGACGTCGTGCGCATGGCCGCCCTCGAGGTGGTCGGCGACGTCGCCCTCTACGACGGCCGGCTGGACGACGCGGCAGTGACGGGCGCGCAGATCGCCGAGCTGGCACGCTCGCACGACGACCCGCACTACCTCATGGCGGGACTCAGCTACCCGGTCCTGTGCTCGTCGTACGGCGGGCGGTACGACGAGGCCCGCGAGTGGCTGGCGCGCACCCGCGCGGAGCTGGCTCGGTTCCCCGACCTCGGGCCCTCGATCGTGGGCAACCTCGCCTACTGCGCGGGGGAGATCGAGATCGAGCACCGGCCGTCGGCTGCCCTGGCGCACCTGGAGCGTGCCGCCGAGCTGGCGGAACGAGCGGGCTCCACGTTCCTCGGGGGCATCGCCCGGGTGTCGGCGTCGTCGGTACGGGCACGGCACGGCAACCCCGCCGAGGCGCTCGCCGCGTTCGACGAGGTGGTCCGGTGGTGGCTGGTCCGCGCCGACCGGACCCACCTGGTGACCACGTTGCGCAACCTCGTCGACCTGCTCGCGCGGGTGGGCGCCGACCCCGCGGCCGCGGAGCTGTGGGGCGCGGTCGTGAGCGGGGGCGGGTCGGTGAGCTACGGCGCGGAGCGTGCGCGCCTGGACGTGGCGCGCGAGCACCTCGAGCACCGGTTGGGCGCCGACCGGTTCGCGGAGCTGGCCGACGTCGGCGGCACGCTGGAGCCCGAGGCGGCCGCACGCCGGGCGCTGGCGGCGATGCGCCCGGGCGTGTGAGCCAGCAGCTCGGCTACAGCAGCAGCCGGTAGAACCGGAACATCTCGTGCTCGACCGGCAGCACCTCGACGCCCGAGAACCCGGCCAGCTCCGCGTAGCCCGCGAGCACGCTGGGGCGCATGACGGTCCCCGTGCCGACACCACCCGGTGCCGAGAGCCCGTCGGGCAGGCAGCACAGCAGCGAGAAGCCGTACAGCAGCCGCTCGACCAGGTCGCCCGGGGCACCGAACGTCTCCGCCGTGCGCTCGTCCATCACGAGCACGTACCCGTCCTCCCGGACCATCGCCCGCATCGCTGCGAGGACGCTGACGGGGTCGGGCATGTCGTGCACGCACTCGTAGGCCATCACCACGTCGAAGTCGCGGGCTCTCGACACGCGCAGGTCCGCGGCGTCGACGGTGGAGAAGGTGACCCGGTCCTCCACCGCGTGCGCTGCGGCGTGCCGACGCGCCGCCGCGACCGAGGGCTCGTCGACGTCGAACCCCTCGAAGGTCGCCGTCGGGAACGCGCGGGCCAGGCCGATGGACGACCAGCCCTCACCCGTGCCCACGTCGGCGACGCGTGCGGAGGCCAGCAGGCGCGCGTGCAGGTCGGGCAGCGTCGGCACGATCTCCTGGGCGAGCTGGTGCAGGAACAGCGGGCGGTTGAACGCGGCCTGTGCGGTCCGCGCGTCGGGTCCCAGCTGTGCCCAGCTCACCCCGCCACCGTGGCGGTACGCGTGCACGAGATCGTCGAACCGGCGACCTGCCGCGACCGCGAAGCCGGCCAGCGGCGCGGTGTGGGCGGGGCTGTCGGCGTCGTGCAGCACCTCGACGGCGCCCGGGGCCACGTGGAACCGCCGCTCCTGCGCCGGGGCACCTGCGTCGTCGACCCGGAGCCAGCCGCCCACGGCCTGCTGCTCGAGCCACTCGCGGGCGTACCGCTCCTGGGTTCCGGTGCGCCGTGCCAGCTCGACCGAGGTCAGGGGCCCCTCGTCGATCAGCGCGTCGTACCAGCCGAGGGTCCGGCCCAGGTGCAGGGCGAGGACCTCCATCGCGCCGAGGGTCGCCGCGACGACGCGCGTCGAGAAGTCGTCGACGCCGGCGTCGTGCGCGGGGACCTCGAACAGGTCGCTCGCCGAGGCGGTGGTGGACTGCGTGGTGGTGCTCATCGTTCCTCCGGTCGGTGCGGCGGGCGGGTGCCCGCGCGGGACGGTCCCAGGGTGGGAGGCGCACCTCGCACACCCCTCGCACCCTGCTCGCAGTCCGCGGGATAGTGGCCCGATGGACGACAAGGACACCCTCCTCGACTACCTGCGCACCCAGCGGGCGGGCCTGCTCAGCAAGCTCGACGGCCTGGACGAGTACGACGCCCGACGGCCGATGACGCCGACGGGAACCAACCTGCTGGGTCTGGTGAAGCACGTCGCCAGCGTCGAGCTCGGCTATCTCGGCGAGGTCTTCGGCCGGCCCGCCGACCGTGACCTGCCCTGGTTCGCGGACGACGCCGAGGTGAACGCGGACATGTGGGCGACCCCGGACGAGACCCGGGAGCAGGTCGTGGCGCTGCACCACTACTCGGCCGAGCACAGCGACGCGACGGTCCAGGCGCTGCCTCTCGACGCCCCCGGGGACGTGCCCTGGTGGGGGGAGGAGCACCGTCACGTCACCCTGCACCAGATCCTGGTGCACGTGTGCGTCGAGACGGCGCGGCACGCGGGGCACGCCGACATCGTGCGGGAGCTGATCGACGGGGTCGTCGGTCGACGGCCCGACGACCCGAACATCCCGGCGATCGACTGGCCGGCCTACCGCGAGCGGCTCGAGGCCGCTGCGCGGGAGGCCGGCACCGCGGCTACGCGTCCGTGAACTCGCACGAGATGACGAACGCGATGGGCTTGTCGAACGTGTACGTGCGGTCGCCCTCGTTGGCGTCGCCGAGGTCGCTCACGAAGTAGGTCTTCCCGGTCTTGATGGCGACGAAGGCGATCGGGGACGGCTTGGTGTACGTGCGCACGCCGTGCCCGACCTTCACCTTCGTGCAGTCGTACACGCCGTCGTACTCCCACGTGGTCGGGTCGGCCCGCGCGTCGAGCGGGCAGGCGGCGGCGGCGCCGGCGGAGCCCAGGAACGCGGCGCCGGCGAGCGCGGCGGCGAGCAGTGGTGTGCGCGGACGGATCATGGAGTGCCCCCTCGGATGGACGGGCACCGCGTGGTCGCGGTGCCCGTTTTGCCCACGTTAGGGGTGGTCACCGACACCGGAGAAGGCCGGCCACGGGTGAGTCGGCGCTTTCACCCGGCTCCGTCGGAGGGCGGGCGCGGGGCATCCGTCAGACCACACCGAGGGCCAGCAT
This sequence comes from uncultured Cellulomonas sp., assembly GCF_963527515.1. Lineage (NCBI taxonomy): Bacteria > Bacillati > Actinomycetota > Actinomycetes > Micrococcales > Cellulomonadaceae > Cellulomonas > uncultured Cellulomonas sp. The sequence continues at coordinate 3,443 of NZ_CAURTV010000055.1, forward strand.
CGCGTCGGCGACCTTGGTGAAGCCCGCGACGTTGGCGCCGAGCACGTAGTTCCCGGGGGAGTCGTACTCGTCGGCGGTGGCAAGGCAGCGGTCGTGGATCGACCCGATGATCCCCGCCAGCCGCTCCTCGGTGTACCCGAACGACCACGCGTCGCGGCTCGCGTTCTGCTGCATCTCGAGCGCCGAGGTGGCGACGCCGCCGGCGTTGGCCGCCTTCCCCGGTCCGAACAGCACGCCGGCCCCGCGGAGCAGCGCGACGGCCTGCGGCGTCGTGGGCATGTTGGCCCCCTCGGAGACGGCGAGGACACCGGAGGTGAGCAGGGCGGCGGCGTCGTCCTCGTCCAGCTCGTTCTGCGTGGCGCAGGGCAGCGCGACCTCGGCGCCGACCTCCCAGACGCGGCGTCCCGGCACGAAGGTGGCGCCGCGGCGCTCCGCGTAGATCGAGACGGGCAGCCGCTCGACCTCCCGGGTCTGCTGCAGCAGCGCCAGGTCGATGCCGCGCTCGTCCAGCACGTAGCCCGTGGAGTCGGAGCAGGCGACGACGCGCCCGCCGAGCTGCTGCGCCTTCTGGATCGCGTACTGCGCGACGTTGCCCGAGCCCGAGACCACCACGCGGCGGCCGTCGAACGCCAGACCGTTCGTCCCCAGCATGCGCTCCGCGAACAGCACCGCGCCGTAGCCGGTGGCCTCGGTGCGGACCAGCGAGCCGCCCCACGTCAGGCCCTTGCCGGTGAGCACCCCCGACTCGTAGCGGTTGGTGATGCGCTTGTACTGGCCGAACAGGTACCCGATCTCCCGCGCACCCACGCCGATGTCGCCGGCCGGGACGTCCGTGTGCTCGCCCAGGTGGCGGTACAGCTCGGTCATGAACGACTGGCAGAACCGCATGACCTCGCCCTGCGAGCGTCCCCGCGGGTCGAAGTCGGCGCCGCCCTTGCCACCGTCGATGGGCATGCCGGTCAGCGAGTTCTTGAACACCTGCTCGAAGCCGAGGAACTTCACGATGCCGAGGTTCACCGAGGGGTGGAAGCGCAGACCGCCCTTGAACGGGCCGAGCGCCGAGTTGTACTCGACGCGGAAGCCGCGGTGGGTGTGCACGACGCCGTCGTCGTCGACCCACGGGACCCGGAAGATGATCTGCCGCTCGGGCTCGCACAGGCGCTCGAGGACCGCCGCGTCCACGTACTGCGGGTTCTTGCGCAGCACCGGCTCCAGGCTGTCGAAGACCTCGCGCACCGCCTGGTGGAACTCGCGCTCCCCGGGGTTGCGGCGGAGCACCTCCTCGAGGACCCGACCCAGCTGTTCCTTCATGTGCTCCTGCTCCGTCCTGTCGCTCCGGGCAACCCTACGGGGGTGTCAGCAGGAGGTCGGTCGTGCGTCCGGTCACACCCGAGGGGGCCGTCCAGTCGATCGTCGCCGAGGCGTCGGCGAGGTCGACGGTCAGACGCGCGGTCGCTCCGGGCTCGGCGACGCCCCGGCGCGTCAGGGTGAGCACCGACCCGTCGAGCCCCACCTCGACGTCCCCGTCGAACGCCGGCAGCGTGTTCCGGAACCGGCACAGGGCCAGCAGCGCGGCGACGACGGGCCGCGCCAGGGCGGCGTCGAGCTCGTCCGCTGTGTACCGGTGCCGGTTGATGTCCCGGCCGACACCCGTCCGCTCGAGCAGGTCCAGGTCGTTGCCACCGGCGAGCGCCCCGACGTAGTAGACCTGCGGGATCCCCGGGGTGAACAGCTGGAGGGCGCGGGCCGCGAGGTACGCGTGGTCGTCGCCACCGAGGGCGTCGTAGAACGTCGAGTTGACCTGGTAGAGGTCGAGGTTCGACGCCGCCGCGCCCGTGGCCCGCTGCGACGCGCCGTGCGTGCGGGCGTGGATGCCCTGCACCAGGGCGTCGATCTGCGCGGGGTCGAGCAGCCCGGGCCGAGGATCATCGCCGGGCTGCACCGTTTGGTCCGGGCCGACGTCGATCACCCCGATGCCGTCGTGCGTGTCCAGCACGGTGACGGCGTTGGTCGGCCGCTCCACCAGCCACCGGGCCAGCACCGAGCCGTCGGCGGTGTACAGCGCGTGCAGCACCAGGGGCGGCAGGGCGAAGTCGTACACCAGGTCGACCGACCGGCCGATCTCGACCTGGCGCCGGTAGTAGGAGTGGACCTCGACCAGCACGTCGACCCCGCGCGCACGCGCCTGCTGCGTGAACCGCTCGATGAACGCGAACGTGTCCGGGGTCATGAAGCAGGTCGTGCCGGGCGTCTTGACCGCGTACCCGACCGCGTCGAGCCGCACCAGGGAGACGCCCGCGTCGGCGACCGCGTCGAGGACGGAGCTCAGGTACGCGGCCCCGGCCCGGGAGTGCACGTCGATGTCCACCTGCTGCGGCGTGAACGTCGTCCAGACGTACCGCAGCCGGTCGCCGAGCCGCACGGGAGTGAACGGCAGGCCGGGTCGTGGCCGGTAGATGCGGGTCAGGTCGTCCTCGGTGGCGCCGGCGGGGAACACCGAGGACATCGTCAGGAACATGCCGGCGTGCTCGGACGCGTCACCGCGGGCGCGGACGTCGGCGAACGCCGGGGACTGCGCGGAGACGTGGTTGACGATGAGATCGACCACGGTGTCGTGGGTGCGGCCCAGCTCCCGCACGTCGTCCCAGGTGCCGAGGCGCGGGTCGACGGCCGTGTGGTCCACCGGGTCGAAGCCGGCGTCGGCGCCGTCGTACGGCGTGAAGAACGGCAGCACGTGCACGCCGCCGAAGGCGCCGGCGAACGGGCCCCGCAGCAGCCTGGTCAGACCGGGCAGGTCCCCGCCCAGCCGGTCGGCGTACGCGATCAGCTGCACCTGGTTGCGCACGTCGGTCCCCGTCCTGCCGGCAGCGGGCCACGTCCTCGTGGCGCCACCTCGTTCTTACTCGCGCGCGGCACGCAGCGAAAGCGGGGGGGCTCAGGGCACGGCGAGCTCGCGGGGGAACACCAGCACGTCGACCAGGGCGCCGTTGCGCCAGACCGTCACCTCGATGCGGCGGTCGATGGCGTCCTCCACCATGAGCTTCTGCACCGCGGTCGCGGTCACGACCCGACTGCCGTCGAGCTCGACGACGATGTCCCCGCGGTGCAGGTCGGCCTGCGCCGCCGGGCTGCCGGCGGCCACCCCGGAGATCTGCAGCCCGGTGGGCGAGCCGAGGCGCTCCGCGAGGTGCGGTGGCAGAGGCACCTGCGTCCCGGCGATGCCCAGCCACGCCCGGCGCACCCTCCCGTGGGTCATGAGGGTGGTGATGATCTCCCGGGTCGTGGCGTTGATGGGCACGGCCAGGCCCACCCCGATGCCCGCGAGCGCCGTGTTGACCCCGACCATGCGCCCGGAGCTGTCGGCGAGGACGCCTCCGCTGTTGCCGGGGTTGAGCGCGGCATCGGTCTGCACGACCTCGTCCACCACGCGCCCCGCGGCCGTCGGCAGGGACCGGCCCAGGGCGGAGACGATCCCCGCGGTCACGCTTCCCGCGAGACCGAGCGGGTTGCCGAGCGCGATCACCAGCTGGCCGACCCGCAGGCCGGCAGCGTCGCCCAGGGTCACGGGTGCGGGGACGTCCCCGCGGGCGAGCAGGACGGCGAGGTCGGACAGCGGGTCGCGCCCGACGACGTCGGCCCGCACCGTGGTCCCGTCGGTGAACGCCGCCTCGGCGACGGTCGCACCCGCCACGACGTGCGCGCTGGTGAGCAGGTAGCCGTCGGTGGTGATCACGCTGGCGCTCCCCGCGCCCGTGCCACGCGGGGTGCGCACGCTCAGGCTGGCGACGCTGGGCAGCACGGACTCCGCGACGGCGACGACCGTGCGCGAGTAGGCGTCCAGGGGCTCCTCGTCCACTCCCGGTCCAGCGCCGTCGGCGGCCTCGATAGTCCGCGGTTCACTGCGGGCGTACGCACGCGGTCAGGGACGCACGCCGAACGTGTGCCGCACGTTCTGCACGAACGTGACGCGACCCGACGCGTCGCGCTGCCGACCGATCTCGGCCAGCACCTCCTCGCGCAGGCGAGCGTGGGCGTCCTGCGGAACGGCCTCCCACATCGAGCGCTGGCCGTGCGACCAGGAGAACGCGACGAACTCCTCGGGCTCGTGGAAGTCGACGCTGACCTGGTCCCTGACGGTGCGCACGTCCATGAGCCCGGCGTCCTGGTACAGCTGCTCCATCCCGGAGTCGGAGGCGCACGGTCCGCGGAGACCTCGGGCGCGGGCCGCCACGAGCGCGGGTGGCAGGTGCGGCTCGAAGAGCCTGTCCACGGTCGCCCACCCGGGGTCCTTCTCGCCGAGGGTGGTCACGCCGATGCGCCCGCCGGGGACGAGCAGGTCGGCCCACGCTCGGAGGGCGGCCGCCGGGTCCGGCAGGAAGAAGAGCACCAGGCACGCCGCGACGACGTCGAACGACCCGGGAGCGAGGTCCGGCGCGCGGGCGTCGCCGATCCGGACGTCGACCTGCGGCAGGTCCGCCAGGTCGCGGGCGGTGAGCTGCACCATCCGCGGTGCGAGGTCGATGCCGAGGGCGTGACCCGTGCGGCCGACCGCGTCGGCCAGGGGCGCCAGCGCGGCACCGCGGCCGCAGCCGACGTCGAGCACGCGCTCGCCCGGTCGGACGTCGAGCTCGGTCACGAGCCGGCGGGCGATCGGGCGGGCCCACGGGGGGCCTACCGCGTCGTAGGTGTCGGCCGCGCGGTCGAAGACGCCGGCGATGCCGTCCGGTGGGTCCATGCGCCCAGCGTGCCAGCGGCCCCACCCCGGCGGCCACCGGACAGGAGGAAGGCGCCGACCCCTCAGGGGCCGGCGCCTCCGTCGTGCGGGTCCTAGCGGCGGTCGACGTTCGACTCGTCGATGCCGTCGGCCTTGATCTTCTCGGCGTCGGTCTCCTCGACCTCCACCTCGACCTCGTGGATCACCGGGCCGTCGTCACCGGTGTCGTGGACGATCCTGTCGTCGCTGTGCATCTCGACCTCCTCGTCGGGGCTCCGTGCGAGAAGCGAGCGTAGGACGGGTACGGCCGCGGCGCGCGCCGACAGACGGATCCCCAGGTCAGACGCCGAGCGTCCAGCGCAGCGTCCGAGCGTTGCGCACCGCGTTGCCGCCCCCGTCGTTGTTGAAGTAGACGAGGACGTCGCGACCGTCGGCCGACCACTCGCGGATCCGGTCCGCCCACCACCGCAGGTCGTCGTCGGAGTAGGAGCCGCCGTAGAGGTGATCGTGGTCCGGGCCGTGCAGGCGGACGTAGACGGTCGGCGCGGTCGCGCGCAGCACGCACGGCAGGTGTGCACCGCTCATCACGACGGAGGCGGCCTGGTGGTGCTCGAGCAGCGCGACGACCTCGTCGTGCTGCCAGGAGGGGTGGCGCAGCTCGACGGCGACCCGCACCCAGTCGGGGAGCGTGCCCAGGAACCAGTCGAGCCGGGCGTCGTCGCGCTCCTGGTCCGGGCGCAGCTGCACCAGCAGCACCTCGCGCCGGTCCCCGAGCTCGTGCCACGACCGCGCCATGCGCTCCGACCACGCCTCCGGTCCGTACAGCCGCTTGGCATGGGTCAGGCCCCGCGACGCCTTCACCGACATGCCGAAGCCGTCAGGCAGCCGCCGACGCCAGCCGGCGAACGTCGCGTCGCGGGGCCAGCGGTAGAAGCTCGCGTTGAGCTCGACGGTGTCGAACTCCTGGACGTACCGGCCCAGGCGCTCCCAGGACGGGAGCCCGGCCGGGTAGAGGACGTTCTCCCAGTGGTCGTAGGACCAGCCAGACGTGCCGATGCGGATGCTCAACCCCGAGGGTGCCTTTCGTTTCAACGCGCGGACCGCCCGAAATGCCCCTAGATTCACTCGGCGTCGGAATCGGCGCATCTTGACACCGAGGAGTTCACTCATGACCCCCGCAGGAATCATCTCCGCCATCATCATCGGCGCCATCATCGGCGTCCTCGGCCGACTGCTCGTGCGAGGCAAGCAGAACATCTCCATCCTCGTCACGATCATCGTCGGCATCGTCGCGGCGCTCCTCGGCACCTGGCTCGCGGGCCTCGTCGGGGTGCAGACGACCGACGGCATCGACTGGATCGAGCTGCTGTTCCAGGTGGTCCTCGCCGCCATCGGCGTGGCCATCGTGGCCGGCTCCGGCCGCCGCCGCTGACGCAGCGGCAGAGAGCGGCCCACCGTCCGGTGGGCCGCTCTCGCCGTCCCCGGGATGCACGCCTCTGCAGGCGGGCTGACCATGGGGTGCGACCGAAGGAGCCGGCGCAGGTGACCGACCCGCAGGAGCGACCGTGAGCGAGCAGGACCAGCAGTTCCCCGCCCAGCAGCAGCAGCCACCCGGCCTCACCGCGCCGATGGACCCGACGCCGGACCACGGGGAGTCGAGCTATGAGGGCCACGGCCTGCTGACCGGCCGGCGGGCTCTCATCACCGGCGGCGACTCCGGCATCGGCCGTGCGGTCGCCCTCGCCTACGCCCGCGAGGGTGCCGACGTGGCGATCGTCTACCTGCCGCAGGAGCAGCCCGACGCGGACGAGACCGCGCGGCTGGTCGAGGAGGCCGGCCGGACGTGCGTGCTCATCCCGACCGACCTGTGCGACGAGCAGGCGGCCCGCGCGGCGGTGGTCCGCGCGGCGACCGAGCTCGGCGGCCTGGACATCCTGGTGAACAACGCGGGGTACCAGATGGCCAGGCGGGAGTCGATCGCGGACATCACGTCGCAGGACCTGGACCGCACGTTCAAGACGAACCTCTACGCGCTGTTCTGGGTCACCCAGACCGCCCTGGAGCACCTGGAGGAGGGCAGCGTCATCATCAACAACTCCTCGATCCAGGCCTACCAGCCGTCCGAGACGCTCCTGGACTACGCGTCGACCAAGGCGGCCATCAACAACTTCACGGTGAACCTGGCGGCCGAGGTGGGGTCGCGCGGGATCCGTGTGAACGCCGTGGCGCCAGGCCCGATCTGGACGCCTCTGCAGCCCGCCACCCAGCTGCCCGCGAAGATCGAGAAGTTCGGCTCGGACACGCCGCTCGGTCGGGCGGGCCAGCCGGCCGAGGTCGCCCCGGCGTTCGTGTTCCTGGCCGCGGACTCGACGGCGTCCTACGTGTCCGGGACGGTGCTCGGCGTCACCGGTGGCAAGCCCGTCTTCTGATCGTTGCCGTCCCGTCGTACATCCCCCGATGACCGGAGGTCACCATGTGGGCATTCCTGTTCAAGCGTGTGCGCGTCTTCGTGATCGCCGCCGTCCTGCTGCCCGTGGTCGGGTCCCTCGCCCGCAGGCTCGCGGAGCGGATGGAGAAGAACGGCCCGACCACGGGGTCGCGAGGTCTGCACGTCATCGAGGGGGCGGCGCGCCGCGCCCGCTCGCTGCTGAGCTGAGGCCTCAGGACGGCGGGTACTGCGCGCCCGCCAGCAGCCGGGCGAGGTGGACGGTGTTCGACGCGAGGGAGGCGGTCGTCGCGGCGACCGCCTCCGGCGTCTCCTCGAGGTCCTGGTAGTCGACGCCCTCCATCGCGCGCCCGACCCAGTACGTCACGGCACCGGCGGCGAGCGAGAAGCCGACGTCGTTGAGGGCCTGGAAGATCTCCGCACTGGTGTGGTGCGCCCCGTCCTCGTTGCCGACGACCGCGACCGCCGCGACCTTGCCGTAGGTGAGCAGGCGGCCCTCGTCGTCCTTCTCCGACAGCTCCGCGTCCAGCCGCTCCAGCGCGCGCTTGGTCACGGACGACGGCTGGCCCATCCAGATGGGCGTGGCGACCACCAGGATGTCCGCCGCCAGGATCTGCGCCCGGATCGCGGGCCACGCGTCGCCGTGGCCCATGTCGGTCTGGACGCCGGGTCGCACGTCGTGGTCGACCAGCCGCACGACGGTCCCCGTCACGCCGTGCGGCGCGAGGGCGTCGAGGACCTGGCGGCCGAGCAGCTCGCTGCTGGACGGCGCGGGGGAGGGCGTGAGGGTCCCGACGAGCACGACCGCGGTGAGCTCCCGCGTCATGCGGGGTCCTGCCCCGTCGGGTCGGTCGGGTAGATCTTCTCGGCCGCGACGTCCTGGTTCTCGCCCTCGTCGGTCGGGCCGTGCTGGGGCGTCGAGGCGCGCAGCGCGGGGGTGTCGTCGTCGGGGGTCCGGGCCGTGGGCTGGTCGCTCATCAGGTGCTCCGATCGTCGGGTGGTCATCGGGTTGTCGAGTGGAGTCGAGCACCACTCTCGCCCCGGCTGCCGCACGTCGCACGCCGTGCGCGCGCATCCTCCCGGCGTTACGTTCGCTGTCCCAGCAGCCGTGGAGGTGCACCGTGAGCAACCCCATCCCCGACCCGGGCCGCGTCCCGGACGGTCCGGACTTCACCGACCTGCCCGCGGACGACCCGCGACCGATCGACGAGCCGGTGCCGGCGGACGGGCCCGGCGAGCCCGACGTCCAGGCTCCTCGGGACACGCCGGACAGCATCGCCGCCGGAGACGTCGGGTCGATCGAGCCGCCCGACTGAGGGCATCGCGGCGGCGGCGCAGGCGAGTGCCTGCCTGCCGTCGCAGCGGAGCCGGGTGGACGGCTAGCGGCTCGACACCTGCCCGGTCAGCCCGCGGGAGTGCAGCACGTGCCGCTCCAGGGGCGCGAAGACCACGAGCTCGATGACGATGCCCACGAGGAAGATCAGCCCGATCGAGGCGATGACCAGGGACATGTCGCTGGTCACGCGGCCCAGGTCGAGGATCTGGCCGAGCCCGGTGCCGAGCCCGGTCTGGACGATGAGCTCGGCGGCCATGAGCGAGCGCCATGCGAACGCCCAGCCCTGCTTGAGGCCGCCGAGGAACCCGGGCAGCGCGGCGGGCAGGAGCACGTGCCGGATCCGGCTCCAGCCGGTGGCGCCCAGCACCTGGCCGACGCGCAGGAACAGCGGCGGGACCTGGTCCGTGCCCGCGAGCAGCCCGTTGACGATCGACGGCACCGCGCCGAGCAGGATGACCGCGTACATGGTGGCGTCGGTGAGCTGGAACCAGATGATCGCCGCAGGGACCCAGGCCACCGAGGGGAGCGACTGCAGACCGGTGATGATCGGGCCGAATGCGCGCCGCAGGAGCGAGGACGCGGCCAGCGCGACGCCGATCGCGACCCCGACGACGACGGACATCGCGAAGCCGATGGCGGCCCGCTGGACGCTTAGCGTGACCGCGCGCCACGCGGAGCCGTCCTGGATCGTGCCCAGCAGGGTCTGCCAGGTGTCCGCCGGGCTGGGCAGCGCGTACGGCGGCTTGAGCTCGAGCAGGTAGGCCACCTGCCACACCACCAGCACCGCGCCGAGGGCGGCGAGCACCGGCCAGACGGCACGCCACGTGGCGCGCCAGGCGGAGCTGCGCGGCGTCTCGACGGGCGTCTCGAGGGCGTCGAGACCTGCGGCGAGGTCGTCGTCCGTGGTCCTGCGTGCCGGAGGCGTCGGCGGCGCGGTCGTCTCAGTGGCCATGGCGGGCGATCTCCTGTCGCAGGTCCTCGGTGATCTCGGCGCTGAGCCGGGACACGTCGGGATCTTCGATGCGGCGCGGCTGGGGGATGTCGACCGCCCACTCCCGTGCGACCCGCCCGGGTCGCGAGGAGAGCAGGACGACCCGCTGCCCGAGCCGGACGGCCTCGCGCACGTTGTGCGTCACGAAGAGGACGGCGCGTCCGGTCTCCCGCCAGATGCGGGTGAGCTCCTCGTGCAGGACGTCACGGGTGATGGCGTCGAGCGCGGCGAACGGCTCGTCCATGAGGAGCAGGTCGCCCTCCTGAGCCAGCGCGCGTGCCAGGGCGACGCGTTGCCGCATGCCGCCCGACAGCTCGTGCACCCGCTTGGGACCGGCGCCGTCGAGCCGCACGAGCGCGAGCAGGCGCTGGGCCTCGGCGCGGCGCTCTGCGCGGGCCACGCCCCGCAGACGCAGGGCGAGCTCCACGTTCCCGGCGGCGGTCAGCCACGGGTAGAGGGCGGGCTCCTGGAACATCAGGGCCGGCCGGCCGCCCGGCACCTCGACGGTCCCGGCGACCGGCTGGTCCAGCCCGGCCACCAGGGACAGCAGGGTGGACTTGCCGCAGCCGGACGCGCCGAGCAGGCAGACGAACTCGCCGGGCGCCACGGTGAGGTCGATGCGGTCGAGCACCGGGGGCCGCGACGCCTCCCCGAAGTGGTGCGTCACCCCGGTCAGGCGTGCCGCGACGGCGGCCGGGGCTGCAGAGCCCTGGCCGCCGGCCGCCGTCACGGTGCTCGTCACTTGCCCGACGCCCCGAGCCCGGCGTCGGAGACCGGCTCCTGGTCGTGCTCGGCCAGCACCTCGTTGAGCAGGGTGAGGTCGTAGATGCCGTGCAGGTCCGTCTCCTTGGACGTGCTCGCCGCCACCGCGTGGTCGGCGGAGGTCTGCAGGCTCGACGCGACGGGGTCGAGCGTGATGCGCAGGTTCGCCCATGCCCGGTCCAGCACCTCAGGGGACAGCGGCTTGCCGCTCAGCTTCTCGATGACCGTGTTGGACAGCGTCTTGGCCTCGTCGGGGTTGGCCGCGATCCACTCCGACGTCGTGTACCCGGCCTCCAGCAGCTTCTTCACGGTGCCGGGGTACTCGGAGAGGAACTCCGTGGCGACGATCAGGTGGGTGGTGACGAAGTCACCGTCCGGCCACAGCTCCTTCTCGTCGAGCAGCACGTGCGCGCCCGCGTCCACCACGAGCCGGGAGGCCCACGGCTCGGGCAGCCACGCCCCGTCCAGCTCCCCGGCCTTGAACAGGTCCAGCGTCTGCGAGTTCTCCTGCGGTGCGATCGTCACGTCGCTCGCCCCGCCGGTGAGCGACGTCTCCAGCCCCTCCTCGGCGAGCCAGGCGCGCAGCGCGACGTCCTGGGTGTTGCCCAGCTGCGGGGTGGCGAGCGTGGCGCCGACGAGGTCCTCGGGAGACTCGATGCCGTCGCGCACCACCAGCTGCGCTCCGCCGGACGTGGCTCCGGAGACGATGCGGATGGCGTCGCCCTCGGACTGCGCGAACGCGTTGATGGCCGGGTTCGGGCCGATGAACGTCGCGTCGATCGCCCCGCCGAAGAGTGCCTCGACCGCGGCCGGCCCGGCGTTGAAGATCTGCGTCGTGAGCGTGGTGTCCCCGAGCGTGTCCTGGAACGTGCCGTCGTCGACACCCACCAGTGCGACGGCGTGCGTGAGGTTGGCGAAGTAGCCCAGGCGCAGCTCGGGCGCCTCGGCGCCTGCCGTCGAGGCAGCCGAGGAGTCCTCGGCGGGGGAGTCCTGCGCGGCCGAGGAGGAGCAGGCGGCCAGGGCGGCCACGAGGCCGGCGGCGAGCAGGGCAGAGGTCAGGCGAGCGGGACGGGCGGTCATGTCAGGTCCTTGGGGGTCGCGAGGTCGGTGCGGGCGCGGTCGTCAGGGACGACATCGCCGCGCAGCCGCCGGCAACGACGGGGTGGCGCAGGGCTGGGTGGACGCCATGAGGCGGTTCCTCCGCGGGGACGGGGTGCGGCGCGCGTCACGCCTGGCCGTCGAGCGGAGCGACGGGGACCGGGCGTCGAACGCTCGGCCGCAGGACGAGGGCCGGGTTCAGACGTTCCGCGGACAGCAGGGGCGCGCGGACGCCACGACGCGACAGCACGTCGAGGCGGCGCGGAGGGTCTGCATGTGACGAGGATGGCCGTCGGCGGGCGCGGGCGACAGCACCGTCTCTTATTGTGGACACGGCAGGTCGGAATACGAGACTTGCCGGTGCGGCGTCAGGAGCGGTCGTCGTCCGGGTGCTCGGTGCCCCGCGACTCACGCAGCGCCCGACCCCGCCGGACGTCCTCCTCCTGCTGGGCCTGCTTCTTCTCGCTCGCTCGCGTGTCCCGCGGCGGGAGCTGGATGGTCTCCTCCGCCTTGATCCCGCCCTGCAGCTGGCGCCCGCGCTCCACCTCCGCGTCCAGCTCCGCCCCGAACAGCAGGGCGAGGTTGGTGATCCACAGCCAGAGCAGGAAGACGATCACGCCCGCCAGCGAGCCGTAGGTGTCGCCGTAGCTGCCGAAGTTGGCGACGTAGAAGCCGAAGCCCGCCGACGCGAGCACCCACACCACCAGCGCGACGACGGCCCCGATGCTGAGCCAGCGGAACTTCGGCTGCCGCACGTTCGGGGTCGCGTAGTAGAGGATCGCGATCGCGACGACCACCAGGGCGACGATCACCGGCCACTTCGCGATGTTCCAGACCGTGACCGTGACGTCGCTCAGCCCGATCGCCTCGCCGATGGACCGGGCCACGCCGCCGGAGAGCACGACGGCCGTCACGATGACGACGGCGATGACCACGAGCACCAGCGTCACGAGGAGCAGCACGGGACGCAGCTTCCAGATGGGGCGGCCCTCGTCGATCTCGTAGATCCGGTTCATGCCGCGGCTGAACGCGGCGACGTACCCGGACGCGGACCACAGGGCCAGGACCAGGCCGAACACCAGCGCGAAGCCGGCCGCGGGCGACTCGGTGAGCTGCTCCACGATCGGCTTGACCGTGTCGTCGACCGAGGACACGCCGAGGTCCGAGGCGATCTTCAGGACGTCGGTGACCATCTTCTGCGGGTCGCCGACGAGGCCGAGGATCGAGATGACGGCCAGCAGCGCCGGGGCGATGGCCAGTACCGCGTAGTAGGTCAGGGCCGCGGCGAGGTCCGTGCACTGGTCCTTGAGGAACTCGCGCAGCGTCTTGCGCGCCACGTAGAGCCAGGACGGCTTGGTGATGTCGTCAGGCGAGTCGGGCTTGCGCGGGTCCTCGGGAGCCGGCGCGGCGTCCTTCTCGGTGCTGCGCGTGCTGCTGGTGTCGTGGGAGCTCATCGGCCGGCCTCCAGCGGTCAGGTCTGCACGCCGGACCGTCGAGCGATCGTCCGGCGTCGGCCAGTGCGGGCTGCCTCACCCTGACGGCCCGACCGTACGCCGCCCGTGCCGCGGGCGCCTCTGGACGGGACGTCCTACCGTCGGTGGGAGGTGAGGAGGGGATGCCCGTGCGACTCGTTCTGCTCGCGGACACGCACGTGCCGCGCCGCGCGCGTGACCTGCCGGCGCCGGTCTGGGCCGCCGTCGACGCCGCCGACGTCGTCGTGCACGCCGGCGACTGGGTGAGCGAGGGCTTCCTGTCCGCCCTGGACGCCCGCGCCCGTCGGCTCGTCGGCTGCCACGGGAACAACGACGGCCCGCCGCTGCGCGAGCGGCTGCCGCTGGTGGCGCGCGTGGAGCTCGACGGGGTGCGGCTCGGCGTCGTGCACGAGACGGGGCCGGCTACCGGCCGAGAGCTGCGGTGCGACGCCGATCACCCCGACCTCGACGTGCTCGTGTTCGGGCACAGCCACATCCCGTGGGACTCGGTGACGCCGGCCGGGATGCGGTTGCTCAACCCGGGCTCGCCCACCGACCGGCGGCGGCAGCCCTTCGCGACCTTCCTGACGGCGGCGGTCACCGACGGCCGGCTCGATGACGTCACCCTGCACCGGATCGCTCGTCCCTGACGGCAGCGCTGCTCCGGTTGCGCATCGTCGGTCCCGTGCGACCGTGATCCTGGACGACTGCTCCAGAACTGGGCAGGTGCACGTGCCAGGACGGAGCTCGACCATGAAGCTGCCCGCGCCGCGGGGCCCGCTGGGGACAGCCCTCACGGATCTGCTGGTCCACCCGCCGCACGGCGCGCACGACCTCGGCGACGACGTCCTCGCGCGCTGGCGAGACACCGTGGCAGCGTCGGCCGACCCGCTGGCGGACGACGATCTCCAGCTCACGCTCTGGACGCTGTACGCGCTGCACTACCGCGGCTTCGAGGGCGTCGACGACGCCTGGGAGTGGGACCCGGACCTGCTGCGCCTGCGCGGGGTCCTGGAGGGAGCGTTCGAGGCCGCCCTGCGCGGGCGGGTGCCCGTGCCGACCGGCGTCCCCGCGGAGCGCGAGGCCGTCGCGGGCGCGCTGTTCGCCATGACGGCTCCGGGTCCCGGTCCGAGCGTCGCCCGGTACGTCGCGAAGCAGGCGGACGCCACCCAGGCCGGGGAGTTCCTCGTCCACCGGTCGATCTACCAGCTGATGGAGGCCGACCCGCACACGTGGGCCATCCCGCGACTGTCGGGCGTGCCCAAGGCGGCGCTCGTCGAGGTCCAGTCCGACGAGTACGGCGGGGGGCGTCCGGAGCGCATGCACAGCGCCCTGTTCGCCCGCACCATGCGTGGCGCCGGCCTGGTCGACGAGTACGGCTACTACGTGGACCGGCTGCCCGCCGTCACGCTCGCGGCCCTCAACCTCATGTCCCTGCTGGGGTTGCACCGGCGTCTGCGCGGCGCGATCGCCGGGCACCTGGCTGCGTTCGAGATGACGTCGTCGCTGCCCAACCGGCTGTACGGGGACGGGTTCCGTCGGCTCGGCCACGACGCGGGCACCACCGAGTACTTCGACGAGCACGTCGAGGCCGACGCCGTGCACGAGCAGATCGCCGGCCGGGACCTGGCCGGCGCGCTGGGTGAGCTCGAGCCGGAGCTGGTCCCCGACATCCTGTTCGGAGCTGCCGCCTGCCTGTACCTCGACGACCTGGTCGGGGAGCACCTGCTGGCCGCGTGGTCTGCGGGATCCTCCTCGCTGCGTGCGGCATGACCGAGCGCGCACCGCAGCCGGCGACGATCGAGGCGTGCCCGAACGGGCCGCTGCTCGTGCGTGGTGACGTCGAGCTGGTCGACGGCGCCGGCGTGCCGATCGAGCGGCGTCGGCGCACCATCGCCCTGTGCCGGTGCGGGTCGTCAGCGATCGCGCCGTTCTGCGACGGCAGCCACAAGGCGATCGGGTTCGTCGCCCCCTGACCGACGCGGAGGACGCATGGCATGACACATCCGCTCACGGCCTGGCGTCGCCCGGCGCCCTCACCGTGGCGCGGCCCGCTGCGGGCGGGGGACGCCGTCCGTGCGCTGGCTCTGCTGAGCGTCGTCGTCGGCACCTGGCACGGCGGTGCCGTCGCGACCGCGCTGTTCCTGCTGGTGCTCGGCGGGACGACGGTGCCGCGCGCGATCGACGCGCCACGTGCCCTCGACGTCGCCTACTGCAGCGCGCTGCTCCTGTCGGCCTGGGCCGCTCAGCTCGACTGGTACGCGTCGGTCGCCTGGCTGGACGTCGTCGCGCACGCCGTGGTGACGGCCCTGATCGCGGTGCTCGCAGCCCGCGCGCTCCAGGTCTGGGGAGTGGTCGGCCCGCCCCGGTCGGGCAGCGAGAGGGGGGTGCTCGTCGTCGGCCTCGGGGCGGTGCTCGCCGTGCTGTGGGAGCTGGGGGAGTGGGCGGGCAACACGTTCCTGGACCGCAGCATCCAGGTGGGGTACGGGGACACGGTCGGCGACCTGGCCGCGGCGCTGGTCGGTTGCACGGTGACGGCGCTCGTCGTGGCCAGGCGCGCATGAGGGGGTCGCTGCCCACGGTGTCGGTCGTGATCCCGGCACGCGACGACGCCGTCGCGCTGGCCGAGTGCCTGGCCCGGCTGGCGGCGCAGACCGTCGCGCCGTGGGAGGTGGTCGTGGTGGACAACGGCTCGTCCGACGACACCGCGGCCGTCGCGGCGGCGTGGGGCGCCCGGGTGGTGACGGAGCCGCGCATCGGCATCCCCGCGGCCGCGGCCGCGGGCTACGACTGTGCGGGCGGGGACGTGATCGCGCGGCTCGACGCCGACTCCCGCCCCGACACGCGGTGGGTCGAGCGCGTCGCGGAGTGCATGCGTGCGGACCCGGACCTGGACGCGGTGACGGGCTCCGGCCAGTTCTTCGACCTGCCGCGGGTGCTGCAGGGACCCGTGTCCGGCATCTACCTCGGCGCCTACTACGTCCTGGCCCACCTGGCACTCGGGCACACGGCTCTGTGGGGCTCCTCGATGGCCGTGCGCCGACGGTCCTGGCTGGAGGTCCGCTCGCAGGTGTGTCGCGACGACCCCGAGGTGCACGACGACCTCGACCTGGCCTTCGCGCTCGGACCCGGACGACGGATCCGCCTGGACCCGGCGCTGCGCGTCGGGGTGTCCGCGCGCTCGCTGCGCGGTCACGCCCAGCGCGTGCGGCGGTTCGACCGGGCGTGGCGGACGCTGCGGCTCAACTGGGAGGTGGCGCCGCCGTGGAGCCGGTGGCGAGCACGGCTGGCGCGGTGAGCTCGAGCCGGTAGAACGCGCTGTGCGGGTCGGGCACGTAGTCCGCGAACGGCGGGCACGGCACGAACCCGGTGCGCTCGTACAGCCGGCGTGCGGGCGCGAAGTAGTCCTGGGTCCCGGTCTCGAGGAAGACCGTGCGCAGGCCGCGGTGGGCTGCTACGGCGAGCACGTGCGCCAGCAGCGTGGAGCCGACCCCGCGTCCGCGCGCAGCCGCGGTGCTGCGCATCGACTTGAGCTCACCGTCCGTCGACCCGAGCTCCTTGAGGGCGGCGCACCCGAGCACGAGGCCGTCCTCGCCACGGGCGGTCCAGAACGTGATGCCGGGTCTTGAGAGCGCCGCGGGGTCGAGCGCATGGACCGACTCCGGGGGCGAGGTGGCGCGCATGTCCGCCAGGTGCTCGTCGAGCAGGGGGAGGACGTCGGGCGCCGCGGGGTCGTCCGTGTCGATGGTGACGGTCGTGCTGGGGGACATGTCGGTGACCTCCTCGCTCCGGCGCGCTCATGGTGTCACCGGTCCGCCGCCTGCGGACACCCCACCACCACCACTGACGGCGCGTCGGGTCCTGCTGCCTGGCTGTCGCCACGCGGCACGCCGACGCGACGTGGTCCGGATCGGTGCGGGCGACAGGACGGCCCCGACGCGTGCACGTCGGGGCCTTCCTGTCACTCAGGTGCTGCGGGTCAGGCCGCGGCCCGCCCGAGCCCACGGAAGGACCAGCCGGCCGCACGCCACCGCGCGGCGTCGAGCTTGCCGCGGGCGTCGATGACGGACGCGTGGTGGGCCAGCCGGGCGAGGCGCGCGGGCTCCGCGTCGACGAACTCGTCCCACTCCGTCAGGACCAGCACCACGTCGGCACCCTCGACGGCCTCGTCCACGCCGGTCGCGTAGCCGAGCGTCGGGAAGCTGGAGCGCGCGGTGTCGCCGGCCTCGGGGTCGTACACGGTGACCTGTGCGCCGCGCAGGTGCAGCGCGGCCGCCACGTTGAGCGCGGGGGAGTCCCGCACGTCGTCGGTGTGCGGCTTGAACGCCGCCCCGAGCACGCCCACACGGCGGTTGAGCACGGAGCCGCCGCAGGCCTCCAGCGCGAGCTCGATCACCCGGGAGCGCTGGCCCATGTTGATCTCGTCCACCTGCTGGAGGAGGGCCGAGGCCTGGTGCGCACCGAGCTCGTTGGCCCGGTGCATGAGGGCGCGGATGTCCTTGGGCAGGCAGCCGCCGCCGAAGCCGAGACCGGCGTCGAGGAACTGCCGCCCGATCCGGACGTCGTGGCCCAGAGCGTCCGCGAGGACCTTGACGTCGGCTCCGGCGGCCTCGCAGACCGCGGAGATCGCGTTGATGAACGAGATCTTCGTGGCCAGGAACGCGTTGGCGGAGACCTTGACCAGCTCGGCCGTGGGCAGGTCGCAGACCACGACGGGACTGCCCTCGGCGATCGGTCCGGCGTAGACACGGCGCAGGAGCGCCTCGGAGTCGGGCGTCGTGCCACCCAGGACGATGCGGTCGGGGTGCAGGGTGTCCTGGACCGCCTTGCCCTCGCGCAGGAACTCCGGGTTCCAGACCAGCTCGGCACGGATGCCGGCCGGCACCGCCGCGGCGACGAGCTCGCGCAGCCGGGCACCGGTCCCGACCGGCACCGTCGACTTGCCGACGATGAGCGCGTCGTGCGTCAGGTTCTGGGCGATCGAGGTGGTCGCAGCCTCGACGAAGCGCAGGTCCGCGGCGTGGCTCGTCTTGGACTGCGGGGTGCCGACGCACACGAAGTGCACGTCCGCCCAGCCCACCGCCTCGGCGACGTCGGTGGTGAACCGCAGGCGACCGGTGGCCAGCTGCTCGGTGAGCAGCTCGGGCAGGCCGGGCTCGAAGAACGGGACCTTGCCCGCGGTGAGCATCGCGACCTTGTTCGGGTCGGTGTCGACGCCCACCACCTCCATGCCCAGCTGGGACATGGCCACGGCGTGGGTGGCGCCGAGGTAGCCGGTACCGAGCACCGCGATGCGCGGGGCGGGGCCGTCGGCGGCGAAGGTCGAGCGGGGGAAGAGATCGGCGACGGTCAGGTCGCTCTGGTGGTCGGACATCACGGCTCCTGTGTGGTGGTGAGGGAAGTGGCGAACCCGGAGGCCGGGTCGTGCAGGCCGTCGACGAACGCAGCGAGGGAGTCCGCACGGGACTCGATCCGCCAGTCGTTGGTGATGCGCTCGCCGCCGCTGATGGTGGTCACGGCGTGGTTGAACCAGGCGAACCCGCGGATGTCGGCGTTCTCCGGTCGGGCCAGGGCGTCGAACAGGTCGGCGACCCAGGTGGGCTTGTCGCCGCCGGTCTCGGAGGCCCCGATCTCGGCGAGGTAGATCGGCTTGCCGGTCAGCGCCCGCAGCTGGGCGAGCGACCTGCCGAACGTGTAGTCGAACGTCGGCGTCTGGTCCGCCTTGTACGGCGGGCGGTAGTAGCCGGACAGGCCGACCCAGTCGACGTACTCGTCGCCCGGGTAGAGGCTGGCCAGGTACGCGCCGTCCTGCTGCCAGCTGGGCATCGTGTTGACGATATTGGGGGACCAGACCCACAGCACGTACTCGTTGGCGCCCTCCGCCTCGAAGATGTCGTGCACGTGGCGCCACATGGCGACGAAGTCCCCGGGGTTGTTGCCGTTGTTCGACGTCCCCTTGACGTTCTTCTCCGCCCACGGGTACCAGCTGCCGTTCATCTCGTGGTCGAGACGGATGGCCATCGGCAGGCCGAGGGCGGTGACGTCCCGGGCGTACTGACGCAGGTAGTCGTCGAACGCCCCGGCGGTGATGCGGGGGAGCGAGTAGTCGGGGTCCTCGGCCTGGTCGTTGCCGGCCAGCATGGGCCGCGACTCCCAGGTGAGCATGGGCATCGTGCCCTTCTCCCACGACCGCGTGACGGCGTCCGGGCGGAACGCGCCGTCCCAGCCCTGGAAGTAGCCGGTCACCGTCGGCTGCTGGCTGATCTTCTCGGAGACGGAGTCGGTCTCCGCCCAGCTGAACGGCGCCTGCGGGGTGTACAGGCCGAGCAGGCGCGCCTGCGGGTTGCGCAGGCTCGCCAGCGACGGGGCGGTCGGCTTGACGACCGGTGCCGGAGCGGACGTGCCGCCCCCGGCAGCGGCCGCCGCGGCGGCCGCGGCGTTGGCGCGCACCCGGGC
>NZ_CAURTV010000056.1:0-22701 GCF_963527515.1 uncultured Cellulomonas sp.
CGGCCAGCCCGCCCCCGGTGGCTACCCGCCGCCGCCCCCGCCGCCGCCCGGCTACGGCCAGACCGGTCCCGGGGCGTACCCGCCTCCGGCCGGCGGCTACGGCGCGCCGGTGCAGGCGTCGCCGATCGGTGAGTCGCTCTCGTACGGCTGGAAGAAGTTCACGCAGTCCGGCGGGCTGTTCGTCCTGGCCGCGCTGGTGTGGTTCGTCGCCGCGGCGATCCTGCTGGCCATCGTGGGCGCGATCTTCGGTGGGTTCGGCGCGCTGCTGTACCCCGACGGTGACATGTCGGCGGGCCTGCAGCTGGGCTTCTCCCTGGGGACGTTCGTGTTCTCCGCGGTGGCGTCGATCGCCGGGTACCTGATCCAGGCTGCCTTCATCCGCGCGGCGCTGGACGTCACCGAGGGCAGGCAGCTGAGCTTCGGGGACTTCTTCAAGTTCCCCGAGGTCGGGCCGGTCGTCCTGACGGCGCTCATCCTGGCGGTGATCAACGCGGTGCTCAACGCCGTCCCGTTCTTCGGGGGTCTGGTCGCGCTCGCGGTGAACTTCCTGCTGTTCTTCACCCTCTGGTTCGTCATCGACAAGCGCCTGGCGCCGATCGACGCCATGAAGGCCAGCTACCAGCTGGTCACCGCGAACCTGTCGAACACGATCCTGTTCTACCTGCTGAGCCTCGCGGTCGTCATCGCCGGGTTCATCCTGTGCGTCGTCGGCCTGCTCGTGGCGGTGCCCGTCGTGCTGCTCGCGACGGCGTTCTTCTACAAGCGGCTGCTCGGCGACCCGATCGCCGCCTGACCCGACGCACGCCCGGTGCCCGGTCGCCCGTGAGGCGGCCGGGCACCGTCATGCCGTGACGAAGTCGATGAGCTCCTCCACGCGACCCAGGAGGCTCGGCTCCAGGTCGGCGTAGCTGCGCACCGACCGCAGGATCCGCTGCCAGGCCCGGGCGACGTCCGCCTGCTCGTCGGCGGGCCACCCGAGCTCGCGCAGGATGCCGTGCTTCCACTCGGTGCCGCGCTCGATGACCGGCCACGCGGACAGCCCGACCCGCTCGGGGCGGACCGCCTGCCACACGTCGACGTACGGGTGACCGAGCACCAGCACCGACCCGACGGGATGACCGCGGACGGCATCGGCGGCGATGCGGCTCTCCTTGGACCCGGCGACGAGGTGGTCGACCAGCACGCCTACCCGGCGCCCGGGTCCCGGGGAGAAGTCGCGCAGGGCGTCGGCCAGGTTGTCGACGCCGTCCAGCAGCTCGACGACCACGCCCTCGAGCCGCAGGTCGTCGCCCCAGACCTTCTCCACCAGCTCGGCGTCGTGCTTGCCCTCGACCCAGATCCGGCTGCCGCGGGCCACGCGGGCGCGGGCGTCGTGCACCGCGACCGATCCCGAGGCGGTGCGGGTCGGGCGGGCCGGTGCGGGGGCCCGTACGGGTGCGGTCAGCGCGACGGGCTCGCCGTCGAGCCAGAACCCCCGGCCCAGGGGAAAGGTGCGGGTGCGTCCGCGGCGGTCCTCGAGGACGACGACGTGCTGGCCGCCCGACTTCTCCACGCGGACGACCGCGCCGACCCACCCGGTGGTGACCTCCTCGACGACGAGGCCGGACTCGGCGGGCTGCGGGCGGCTGGTGCGGGCGGGTCGGTGGTGCGTCGAGCCGGAGCCCCCGAGCACGTCCGAGCCGTAGCGGTCGTCGTTCACCCGGGCAGCCTAGGGGCGGCGCGGGTGCGGATCCGGTTGCCGCCCCGTGGGTGTCGTCGTCCCGGCGTAGCATTGGCACTCCCGTGCGGGGAGTGCTACCCGTGGACTGCTCGAGCGACGGCGGAGGAGGCGACATGAGCGAGGACCGACGGCTGGACGTGCTGCGCGCGATCGTCGAGGACTACGTCGCCACCAAGGAGCCGGTCGGCTCGCGCGCCCTGGTCGAGCGGCACTCGCTCGGCGTCTCGCCCGCCACCATCCGCAACGACATGGCGGCGCTCGAGGAGGGTGGCTTCATCGCCCAGCCGCACACGTCGGCCGGCCGCGTGCCGACCGACAAGGGCTACCGGATGTTCGTGGACCAGCTCTCGACGGTGAAGCCCCTGTCGAGCGCCGAGCGCCGCGCGATCGGGACGTTCCTCGAGAGCGCGCAGGACCTCGACGACGTGGTCGACCGCGCCGTCCGCCTGATCGCCCAGCTGACCCAGCAGGTCGCGATCGTGCAGTACCCGTCGCTGCGGCGGTCCGCGCTGCGGCACGTGGAGCTGGTGCCGGTCGGCGCCCACCACCTGCTGGTCGTCCTCATCACGGACACCGGCCGGGTGGAGCAGCGCACGCTCGAGCTGGGCACCGACCTGGACGAGTCCGTCGTGGCGCGGCTGCGGTCGCGCCTGAACGTGTGCGCGGCGGGGCGTCGCCTGTCCGAGCTGCCGGTGGCGCTCGGCGAGCTCGCGGACGCGTTCGCGCCGACGGACCAGTCCCTGGTGAGCGCGGTGGTCGCGGTGGTCGAGGAGACGCTGGCGCAGGAGAGCGAGGAGCGGGTGGTGCTGGGCGGCACGGCCAACCTCGCCCGCGTCGGCAGCTCGGACGTGCGGTCCATCGGCCCGGTGCTGGAGGCGCTCGAGGAGCAGGTGGTGCTGCTGCGCCTGCTCTCGGAGATGGCGGAGGACTCGGCGACCGTGGCGGTGCGCATCGGCCGGGAGACCCAGCACGACGGGCTGTTCGAGACGAGCTTCGTGACCACGGGCTACGGGGACGAGGGCGGAGGGTCGGTGGCGCGCATCGGCTCGATCGGCCCGCTCCGGATGGACTACCCCGGCACCATGTCCGCGGTCCGCGCCGTCGCCCGGTACCTGACGCGCATCCTCGCCCAATGACCCCCACCGCCACCGACGCACAGCCCTGCGTCATCCCGACCTGCCCACAGACCGCTGGAAGCGAGCAGACCCACCCGTGACGGATTACTACGAGATCCTCGGCGTGCCGCGCGACGCGACGCCCGAGCAGATCAAGAAGGCGTACCGCAAGCTCGCGCGCGAGCACCACCCCGACGTCTCGGGGCAGGACGCCGGCTCGGACGACAAATTCAAGGACGTGTCCCGGGCGTACGACGTGCTCGGCAACCCCGAGAAGCGTCGCGCCTACGACCTCGGTGGAGACCCGTCGTCCCCCGGGGGCGGCATGGGCGGCGGGTTCGGCTTCCAGGACATCTTCGAGACGTTCTTCGGTGCGGCCACAGGGGCGGCCGCGCAGCGCGGTCCCATCCCGCGCGCCCGCCGGGGCCAGGACGCCCTCGTGCGGCTCGACCTCGACCTCGCGGAGGTCACGTTCGGCGTGCACCGCGAGGTGGCGGTCGACACGGCCGTGCTCTGCCCCACCTGCAACGGCACCTGCTGCCGGCCGGGCACGTCCCCGCGCACCTGCGAGGTCTGCGGCGGACGAGGCTCCGTGCAGCGCGTCGCGCGGTCGTTCCTCGGCCAGGTCATGACCACCCAGCCCTGTGCCGCGTGCCACGGCTTCGGCTCCGTCATTTCCGAGCCGTGCACCGAGTGCTCGGGCGAGGGGCGGGTGCGCTCGCGCCGGACCCTGAGCGTCGACGTGCCCGCGGGCGTGGACACCGGCACGCGCATCAAGCTGACCGGGCAGGGCGAGGTCGGCCCCGCCGGGGGACCCGCCGGCGACGTCTACCTGGAGGTGCGCGAGCGCAAGCACGACACATTCGTGCGCCGGGGCGACGACCTGCACGCGACGCTCGAGGTGCCCATGACCGCCGCTGCCCTCGGCACCGTGCTGACTCTCGACACCCTCGACGGGCCGCGCGAGGTCGACCTGCGCCCCGGCACCCAGCCGTCGCAGATCGTGTCCATCAAGGGGCTCGGCGTCGGCCACCTGCACGCCGCCGGGCGCGGGGACCTGCACGTCCACGTCGAGGTGCACGTGCCGACCACGCTGGACGAGGAGCAGGCGGAGCTGCTGCGGCGGCTGGCCGCGCTGCGCGGCGAGGAGCGTCCGGAGTCGCGGCTCGCCGCGTCCACCTCGGGCGTGTTCGGCAAGCTGCGCGACAAGCTCTCGGGTCGCTGAGCGTGCCGGGGCAGGGCGCCGCATGAGCGCGCCCGTCTTCCTCGCCGAGCCCGGCTCGCTCGACTCCGTGACCGAGGGCGCCACCTACCTGCTCGACGGCACCGAGGGCCGCCACGCGGGCGTCGTGCAGCGCCGGGCGCCCGGCGAGCGGGTCGACGTCGTGGACGGCGCCGGCGTGCGCCTGGTCGGGGTGGTCGGGACGGTGACGGCCGAGGGCGTGCTCGTGCACGTGCAGCAGCGCGTGGTCGAACCCGCCCCGGCCGTGGCGCTTGTGCTCGTGCAGGCGTTGGCCAAGGGCGACCGGGACGAGCTGGCGATCGAGGCGGCCACCGAGGTGGGGGTCGACGCCGTGGTGCCGTGGCAGGCGGAGCGGTCGATCGTGGTGTGGCGCGGCGAGCGCGCCGCGAAGAGCCGCGCCCGCTGGCTCGGCACCGTGCGGGCGGCGGCCAAGCAGTCGCGCCGGGCACGGGTGCCCGACGTCGAGCACGCCCTGGACGGCCGCGCGCTCGTCGAGCGGGTCCGTGCGGTCGTCGCATCCGGCGGTGCCGCGCTCGTGCTGCACGAGGAGGCGGCGGACCCGCTCGCGGCGGTCGCGCTCCCGGACGCGGGGGAGTGCCTGGTCGTCGTCGGACCCGAGGGTGGGATCGGGGACGGTGAGCTGGGCCGGCTCGTGGAGGCCGGCGCGCGCGCGGTGCGCCTCGGTCCGCACGTGCTGCGGACGTCGACCGCCGGACCGGTCGCCCTCGCCCTGCTGGCCCAGCGCCTCGGCCGGTGGTCCTGAGCGCCCGCTCAGCGCACTGAGCGGGAAACGTGTGGGCGGCGCCTCGTAGACTGGTCCCGACCTTCGCACCATCCCGACTGCACGCATCCGACCTAAGGAGCGCACGGCGAACGCCGAGCACATGGCCGAGTCCACTTCCGCAGCGCGTCACTCCGGCGCACCCGCGCGCGTCGAGCACCGGATCAGCGTCCCCAGCGAGGTCTCGATGGTCGAGCTGCTAGGCCTGCGCGACGAGGTCCTGCGCACCATCGAGGCCGGGTTCACCGGCGTCGACATCCACGTCCGCGGCAACGAGGTCACCCTCGCCGGACCCGTCGGGGACGTCGCGCTCGTGTCCCGTCTGGTGGACGAGCTGGTCGAGATGGCGGCGGGCGGGACACCGCTCACCGCGGATGTGGTCACCCGCTCGGTGGCCATGCTGACCGCAGCCTCCAGCGCTCGACCGGCGGACGTCCTGTCGTTCAACATCCTCACCAGCCGCGGCCGGACCATCCGGGCCAAGACGGCCGGCCAGAAGGACTACGTCGACGCGATCGACCGGCACACGGTGACGTTCGGCATCGGCCCTGCCGGCACCGGCAAGACGTACCTCGCGATGGCCAAGGCGGTGCAGGCGCTGCAGGACCGCAAGGTGCAGCGCATCATCCTCACGCGGCCGGCGGTCGAGGCGGGGGAGCGCCTCGGCTTCCTGCCCGGCAGCCTCTCGGACAAGATCGACCCGTACCTGCGACCCCTGTACGACGCGCTGCACGACATGGTGGACGCGGAGTCGATCCCCCGGCTCATGGAGGCGGGGACCATCGAGGTCGCCCCGCTCGCCTACATGCGCGGTCGCACCCTCAACGACGCGTTCATCATCCTCGACGAGGCGCAGAACACGTCCGTGGAGCAGATGAAGATGTTCCTCACGCGGCTCGGGTTCGGCTCCAAGGTCGTGGTCACCGGCGACATCACGCAGGTGGACCTGCCGTCGTCGCAGACGTCCGGGCTGCGCGTGGTCGAGCAGATCCTGCAGGGTGTGGACGACGTCTCGTTCTGCCGCCTGACGTCGTCGGACGTGGTCCGGCACCGCCTGGTCAGCGAGATCATCGACGCCTATGCGCGCTGGGACAGGAGCTGAGGCGGCCATGAGCGTCGAGGTCAACAACGAGTCCGGGTACGACGTCGACGAGGCGGAGTTCGCCGCCCTCGCGCGGTACGTGCTCGACGAGATGCACGTGCACCCGCAGACGGACGTCTCGATCCTGCTGGTGGGCACCGACGTCATGACGGACCTGCACGTCAAGTGGATGGACGAGCCGGGGCCCACGGACGTGCTCTCGTTCCCCATGGACGAGCTGCGTCCCGGGCGCGAGGGCGACCCGACGCCGGCCGGGCTGCTGGGCGACGTCGTGCTCTGCCCGGAGGTCGCGGCGCAGCAGGCGCGTGGGGCGGGGCACTCGACGGCCGAGGAGCTGCTGCTGCTCACCACCCACGGGATCCTGCACCTGCTGGGGTACGACCACGCGGAGCCGGAGGAGGAGAAGGAGATGTTCGCCCTCCAGCGTCGGCTGCTGCTGACGTTCCTGGCGTCGCGATGACGGACATCCCCACCGCGCTCCTCATCGTTCTCGCCGCGGTCGGCTTCACGGCTGCCGCGGCGTTCTCCGCGGGCGAGGTGGCCGTCGTGCGCATCTCGCGGGCTGCGGTGACCGAGCTGCTGGCCGAGCGGCACCCCGCCGCCGGGCGGGTGCGCGCGCTCACCGAGCACCCCACGCGCGTGGCCTCCGCCGCGGCGTTCGTGCGGCTGATCGCGGAGATGACCGCGACGGTGTGCATCGCGCTGGTGGTCGCCGCCGCCGGCCTGGCGTGGTGGGCGGTGCTGCTGGTCGCGGTCGCGGTGTGCGGCCTCGTGGCCTTCCTGCTCGTGCGGGCCAGCCCCCGGACGCTCGGACGGCAGCACCCCGTCGCCACGCTCACGCGCCTGTCGCGCGTGCTGGTCGCCGTCACCGCGGTGGCCGGCCGGCTCGGCGCGGTGGGGCGTCCCGGCGCGACGTCCGCGGCCGCCGAGGAGAGCGAGCTGCGGGACATGGTGCAGCGGGTGAGCGAGTCGGACGTGATCGAGGACGACGAGCGGGAGATGTTCCGGTCGGTGCTCGAGCTGGGGGACACGCTCACGCGCGAGGTGATGGTGCCCCGCACGGACATGGTGACCGCCGCCGCGGACACGCCGCTGCGCAAGGCGCTGGCCCTCCTGCTGCGGTCCGGGTTCTCCCGCGTGCCGCTGGTCGGCGACTCGGTGGACGACCTGCGCGGGGTGCTCTACCTCAAGGACGTCGTCGGCCGGCTGCCCATCGCGCCGAGCGGCCGCTCCGACCGCAAGGAGCAGGAGGCGATGCTCGACGCGCCGGCGTCGTCCTTGGCCCGGCCCGCGATCTTCGTCCCGGAGTCGAAGCCCGTCGACGAGCTGCTGCGCGAGCTGCAGGACGGCTCGTC
Organism: uncultured Cellulomonas sp.; assembly: GCF_963527515.1. Taxonomy (NCBI): domain Bacteria; kingdom Bacillati; phylum Actinomycetota; class Actinomycetes; order Micrococcales; family Cellulomonadaceae; genus Cellulomonas; species uncultured Cellulomonas sp. Next base: position 7,317 of record NZ_CAURTV010000056.1, read on the forward strand.
GCACATGGCCATGGTGGTCGACGAGTACGGCGGCATCGCCGGGCTGGTGACCATCGAGGACGCCCTGGAGGAGATCGTCGGCGAGCTGACCGACGAGCACGACCCCACGGCACCGGTGGTCGAGGACCTGGGCGAGGGCGTCTACCGCGTCCCCGCGCGCCTCGGCCGCGACGAGCTGGGTGAGCTGTTCGACCTCGAGGTGGAGGACGAGGACGTCGACACCGCGGGCGGGCTGCTGGCCAAGGCGCTCGGCAAGGTGCCCCTGCCGGGCTCCGCGGGCGACATCCACGGGCTCCACCTGGTCGCCGACCGGGTCGAGGGCCGGCGCCGCCGCCTCGCCACCGTGCTCGTGAGCATGAACACCCCCACGCCGGGCCGCGCCCCGACCGACACCCACGGAGCCACCCGATGACCTTCCACTCCGGATTCGCCTGCTTCGTCGGGCGTCCCAACGCCGGCAAGTCGACGCTGACCAACGCGCTCGTCGGCCAGAAGGTCGCCATCACCTCGGGCCGCCCGCAGACCACCCGGCACACCGTCCGCGGCATCGTGCACCGGCCCGACGCGCAGCTCATCCTGGTGGACACCCCCGGCCTGCACCGGCCTCGGACGCTGCTCGGCGAGCGCCTGAACGCGCTGGTGAAGGACACGCTCACCGAGGTCGACGTGGTGGGGTTCTGCCTGCCCGCCGACCAGCGCGTGGGTCCCGGAGACCGGTTCATCGCCGAGCAGATGACCGAGCTGGCCCGCGACGGTCGCGGGACGCCGGTGGTCGCGGTGGTCACCAAGGCGGACCTCGTCGGCAAGGGCAAGCTGGCCGAGCACCTCATGGCCGTGCAGGCGCTGGGGGAGTGGGCGGACATCGTGCCGGTCTCGGCGACCTCGGGCTACAACGTCGACGTCCTCGAGAACGTGCTCGTCGGCCACCTGCCGGAGGGCACGCCGCTGTACGCGGAGGGCGAGCTGACCGACGAGCCCGAGGCCGTCATGGTCGCGGAGCTGGTCCGCGAGGCGGCCCTGGAAGGTGTGCGCGACGAGCTGCCGCACTCCCTGGCGGTGGTCGTGGACGAGATCGTGGCGCGCGACGAGCCCGCGGCGAACGGCGTCCCCATGCTCGACGTCCGCGTGCACCTGTTCGTGGAGCGGGACAGCCAGAAGGCCATCATCATCGGCAAGGGCGGCGCGCGGCTCCGTGACGTGGGGAGCCAGGCCCGGCGCGGGATCGAGGCCCTGCTGGGCGCCCGCGTCTACCTGGACCTGCACGTCAAGGTGGCCAAGGACTGGCAGCGCGACCCCAAGCAGCTCGGGAAGCTGGGCTTCTGAGCATGCTGTGGTCGGGGAGGCGTGCCAGGTCGCGCGCCGACGAGGACGTGGACCGGCGCGTGGGCCGCTCCTACCGCGTGCTGGCGAGCACGGCGCTCGGTGTCGTGGTCCTGGCCATCGTCGGTTCGCTCACGGGCCCCCAGTGGGACCCGGTGCCGCTGCACGACTCCCTCGTGGTCGAGTCGGCGTCGACCGCGATCGGCCGGGCCGCGCCGGTGGAGACGTACGACGTGCGGACCTCGGTGGTCACCGTGCAGCTGGACGGGACGACCGTCGAGGCGCAGATCAGCGAGCCCGTCGGGCTCGACGGTCCGAAGCCGGGTGTCGTCTTCGTGCACGGCGCGGGCACGGGCCGGTTCGACACGGCCTTCCTCGCGCAGGCCCGGGCGCTCGCGGCGTCCGGGATCGTGGCGATGGTGCCGAACAAGCGGCTGGACACGTACTCCACCCGGCACCGCGACTACGTGCTCATGGCGGCGGACTACGGCGCGTCGGTCGCGGTGCTGCAGGACCACCCGGGCGTCGATCCCGACGACGTCGGCATCTACGCCGAGAGCGAGGGCGGCTGGATCGCGCCCGTGATGGCGGCGCAGGACCCGACGATCTCGTTCGTGGTCCTCGTGTCCTCCCCGGTGGTGCCGCCGCGCGAGCAGGCCGCGTTCGCGGTCGACTCCTACCTGCGCAACACCAACGTGCCGCACGGGGTGTTCCGGGCCATCCCGCGGGCGGTCGGCATGTCGTTCCCGGGTGGGGGCTTCGAGTACGCCGACTTCGACGTCACGCCGTACCAGCGCCAGGTGCGCCAGCCGGTGCTCGTGGTCTACGGCACCGGCGACGCGTCGATGCCGACGGTCCAGGGTGCGCAGCAGGTCCTGCGGGACACCGCGGCAGCGGGCAACGACGACGTCACGGTCCGGTACTACGCGGGGGCGAACCACGGGATCCGCGTGGACGGCGAGGTGGACCTCGGGTTCCTGCGGGACCTGTCCGGGTGGGTGCTGGGCCTGCCGGCCACCGGTGACGCGGCCCCGCGGGTCGCGGGGGACCAGCCGGAGCAGACGTACGTCGCGGCGCCGGTCCCGGAGCCCCGGTGGTTCGGCGACGGCGACCTCGTGGTGGCGCTCGGCATCGCTGCCGTCGGGCTCATCCTGCTCGGCCCGCTGGCCGTGCTCCTGGCGCGCGGCGTCGAGGACGCCACCGACCGGGTGCGCCGGCAGCGGGGAGCTGCGGTGGCGGTCACCGGACCGAGGTTCGCCCCCGGGGTCCTGCCGCGCCTGGTGGCCCTGGGGCTCGGGGCGATCCTCACGGTCGTTGGCCTGGTCTGGTACATCACCGCGGTGGCCCGGCTGGCGCTCGACTACGAGCGCGACGACCTGGTGGTGCAGGGCGGCTGGCTGCTGGTGCGGGTGCTCGGCATCGCGGTGGTGGTCGTCGGGGTGCTCCTGCTGCGGGTCTGCCGCCGGGTCCGCCTGTCTGGAGGGCAGCCGGCGCCCGGGATCGTGCGCACGGCGGCACTGTGGGCGGGGGTCGCCGGTTCGCTGGTGCTGCTCGTCGTGCTCGCCTACTGGGGTGTGTTCCAGCTCGGGATCTGACCACGGACCGGGTGGCGTTGTGTACCAGGCGCTCACGTACGGCACGATGTGCGCCGATGATCCGAACGGATCGTCTGCCCGGTGAAGGACGAGGGGGTCGCGTGCGTACGTCCTGGGGTTCGGCGACCGACCGTGGCCTGGTGCGTGAGGTGAACGAGGACGCCCTCCTCGCCTACCCTCCCGTGTTCCTCGTGGCCGACGGCATGGGCGGCCACGACGCGGGCGACCTGGCGAGCCGGATCGCCGTCGAGGAGTTCGCCCAGCTGGCGGGCCAGGCCGCGGCGACGGCTGACGACGTGCACGCGTGCTTCGACCGCACCGCCGCCCGGATCCGTGGTGAGTTCACCGGCGGACGCCAGGGCGGCACCACCGTCGCGGGCGTCGCGGTGACCGAGCACGAGGGCGGCTCGTACTGGCTGGTGTTCAACGTCGGCGACTCGCGCGTGTACCTGTGGACCGGCGAGGTCCTGGAGCAGGTGAGCGTGGACCACTCGGTGGTGCAGGAGCTGCTGGACCTCGGCGAGATCGACCTGACCGAGGCGCAGACGCACCCCGACCGCCACGTCCTGACCCGCGCGCTGGGTACCGGGGACCCGCCGGAGCCGGAGTACTGGCTGCTGCCCGCGGGCCTGCACGACCGCCTGCTGATCTGCACCGACGGGCTGACCCGGGAGGTGCCGGACGCCGACCTGGCGCGGGTGCTGGCCGGGACCGGAGACCCGCAGGACGCGGCGGCGCTCCTGGTCCGGATGGCCCTCGAGCACGGCGCCCGCGACAACGTGAGCGTCGTCGTCGTCGACGTCGCCACCGCGTCGGGGGCGCACGACGACGTCCACATCACCGTCCCCCGCACCGGAGCCGAGCTGGGCCCGCACGTGTGGGACGAGATGCTCAACGGCGTCACCGTCCCGCGCCGCGGGCGCACCGTCACAGAGCCGACGCCCCGCGTCGCGCCCGAGCCCGGCCTGTCCGGGGCGAGCACCACCCACGAGGAGAACCCGTCATGAGCGTGCCCGAGTACTCCGCCGGTGACTGGACGGCCGTGGTGCGCCCCGGCTTCGTGGCGCTGCTCGGCCCGGGTGCCGCGGACTCGACGCTGCGCGCGCTGTGGCAGGACGCGGGCGAGGGCGTGTTCGCGGCGCTGGCGCTGCTCGCGCGTGACGGGTTCGGCGCCCTGCCGCCGTTCGCGGTGGTGTCCGTCGACGGGCAGCGCGTGCACGCGGCCCTGCGCGGCGAGGTCGAGGTCGTCGTCGAGGTGGGCGGTCGGCGCGACGTGTGGCGCTCCGGCGAGGTCAGCACGTGGACCGAGCGCGTGCTCGACGGCGCCTCCGATGTGGTCGTCCAGGTCGATGCCGTGCCCGCGGGCGCGACCAGCCTGCCGCTGGCCGACGGCATCGTCGCCGCCTCGCGCGTCAGCATCGCGCTCACCGCGCGCGACGAGGCCACGACCGCCCGGTCGGTCCCGGCACCGGCCGCGGCGCCCGAGCCCGCACGTGCCGAGGCCGTCCCTGAACCCGTCGTGGCCGTCGAGCCCCAGGTGGACGCCGACGTGCCCGTCGCGGAAGCGGCGCCGGCCGAGACGCCCGCGCTCGCCGAGGTGCCCGCGCTCGCCGAGGTGCCCGCGCCCGCCGAGGTGCCGCTCGAGCCTGTGGAGGCCGAGCCGGAGCTCCCGGTGCCTGCCCTCGAGGTGGCACCGACGACGGTGGAGCTGGCCGACGACGTCATCTGGGACGAGCCGATGCAGGTCGAGCTGGTGCCGCTGACGGCGGACGACCGCGACGACACCGACGCGCCCGCCGACCCGACCGGCGTCGTCGCCGAGGCGGAGGCTCTCCTCGTCCCGCCGGCGCCCGGACCGCACACTGCACCGGTCCGCGTCGGTGGTGCCTCGCTCGACGACCACGACGGCCTGACCATCCTGTCGACCGACCTCGCGGAGATCCGCGACCAGCTGCCGTCCTGGGCCTCCGACGAGCTGCCCGGGGCGTTCCGGGCACCAGTCGTCGCCGGCACGCCCGCGCGGCTCGTGCTCTCGACCGGTCTGGTGGTCCCGCTGGACCGCGCCGTGCTGCTCGGCCGCGCGCCGCAGGTGGCCCGCGTGACCAACCGTGAGCTGCCGCGGCTCATCACCGTCCCGAGCCCTCAGCAGGACATCTCCCGCACGCACGCCGAGGTCCGGGTCGAGGGCGACCACGTCGTCGTGACCGACCTCGACTCCACGAACGGCGTGCACGTGGCGCGCGCGGGCGAGGGCTCGCGGCGGCTGCACCCGGGGGAGCCCAGCGTGGTGGGTGTGGACGAGGTCGTCGACCTGGGTGACGGCGTGACGTTCTCGGTGGAGCGGGGTTCGTGACCGCACGCCGCGAAGCATCGACGCCGCCTCGCCTGCCGGGCTACGAGTACCTCCGGGTCCTCGGCCTCGGGGGCTTCGCGGACGTCTTCCTGTACCAGCAGGAGCTTCCGCGGCGTGAGGTGGCGGTCAAGGTGCTGCTGGCGGGCAGCCTCGACGACGAGGTGCGCAGCCGGTTCCAGCAGGAGGCCAACCACATGGCCCAGCTGTCGCACCACCCCTCGATCGTCACCATCTACCACGCGGCCATCGCCGCCGACGGGCGCCCGTTCCTCGTCATGGAGTACTGCTCGCGACCCGGGCTGGCGGAGCGCTACCGGCAGGAGCGGATCTCCGTGCCGGAGGCGCTGCGCATCGGTGTCCGGCTGGCGTCGGCGGTCGAGACGGCGCACCGGGCGGGCATCCTGCACCGGGACATCAAGCCCGCGAACGTGCTCACCACCGACTTCGGCTGGCCGGCCCTCACCGACTTCGGCATCGCGGCGACGACCGGGCACGGCGCCGGTGCGACGGTCGGCATGTCCATCCCGTGGTCCCCGCCCGAGCTGCTCAGCGAGCACCCCACCGGCGACGAGCGCTCGGACGTCTACTCGCTGGCCGCCACGATCTACTCGCTGCTGGCCGGCCGCACGCCGTTCGAGGTGCCCGGCGGGCAGAACACCGCGCAGCAGCTGGTCTCCCGCATCGAGCGGTCACCGCTGCCGCCCACCGGGCGCGACGACGTGCCGTGGGGTCTGCAGGACCTGCTCGAGCGCGCCATGGCCAAGCACCCCGCTCGACGGTTCGCGTCCGCCGCGGCGGTGGCGCGCGCGCTGCAGCAGGTCGAGGCCGACCTGCGGCTCCCGATCACCCCGCTCGACCTGACCCAGGAGATCGAGGTGGCGGCGCCGAGCGACGCACCCGTCGGTGCCCTGGACGGTGAGCGCGACGACGCCACCCGCCTGAGGTCGATCGTCAGCGTCGCCCCGAGCCCCTCGCCGCCGCTCCCCGGCGCGGACGACCGGACCCGGATGCGCCCGGTGACCTCGGTCGCTCCCGAGCCGTCGCCGCACCCCCGGCCCGTGCTCGTCGCGCCACCGGAACCGGTCGTGGCGGAGCCGGTCGAGCAGGGGCAGCGCGGCCGTGGTCGCCTCGTCGCCGGCATCGCCTCCGGCGTGGTGGTGGTCGGCGCCGTCGTGGCGATCGCCGCCGCCGCGCTGCAGGGGGCCGACGCCCGCGACGGCGGTCCCACGCCGACGACCGACTTCACCCAGGGCGACGACCCGACGCGCATCGCGGACGCGGTCCCGGCGCCGCACTCGCTGGCGGGCACCCGGCAGCCCGACGGCTCGGTCGTGTTCTCGTGGGACAACCCGGACCCGCAGGACGGCGACCAGTACCTGTGGGGGGTCCGGGAGGCGACGGGGGACCCGGAGCTGACCTTGGTCGACACCATGACCGTGACGGTCCCGGCCGAGCAGGCCGCGGGCGGGCAGGTCTGCGTCGAGGTGGCGATCGTGCGTGCCGACCGACGTGTGTCGCCCGATGCCGCGCAGGGCTGCGCACCATGAGGTGGCCGGCTACGCGCTCGCGGGTGACCACCGCGGCGGCCGTGGTCACGGTCCCCGTGCTGGTCCTCGTCCTCGCGCTGCTCGACCGCGGCTTCCCGCTGGCCCGCCTCGACCTCAACGACGGCGGCGTGTGGCTCACCGCGACGAGCAAGCTGCAGCTGGGGCGCTACAACGCCCAGGTGGAGGAGCTCAACGGCGGGCTCGCGGCGTCCGGGACGGAGTTCGACGTCCTGCAGGACGCGGGCGACGTCCTGCTCCTCGAGCCGGGTGCCGTCGCGGTCGTCGACCCGGCCTCCGTGACCCTCACCACGCAGGTCGCCGTGCCTGGCGCCAAGGTGTCGATGGCGGCGGGCGTCGTGTCCGTGGTGGACCCCGACGGGAACGTCTGGGTGCGGGCGATCACCGACCTCGACTCGCTGCGGATCGCCACGGACCCACCGGACGCCGAGCTCGGTGACGGAGGTGCGGCGGTCGTCACGCGCAGCGGGACCGTGCTCGCCGTCGCGCCGGACGACGGTGCCGTGACCCGCATCGAGCTGGTGGACGGCGTCGCGGACGTCACGTCCCCGGGGACGCTCGGTGCCGGGCCCGTCGGCACCCTGACCGCGGTCGGGGACGAGCCGGTCGTGCTCTCCGGGTCCACCGTGCGCACACTGGCGGGGACCGTGGACGTGGACGGCGAGAACCTGGTGCTGCAGCAGCCGGGCCCGCAGTCGTCGCGCGTGCTGGTCGCCAGCCGCACCGAGCTGCTCGAGGTGCCGCTGGGCGGCGGTGACGTGGTCGCGCACGCGACCGGCGGGTCCGGCGTGCCGGCGGCTCCCGTCCAGGTCGGCCGCTGCGGTCACGGTGCCTGGGCGTCCCCGGTCGGCTCCTACGTCCAGCTGTGCGGCGACGCGGACGCCGAGGTCAGCAGCCTGCAGGACATGTCCAGCGCGGACGTCCTCACGTTCCGGGTGAACCGGCAGGTCGTCGTGCTGAACGACACGCTGCGCGGCCGGCTGTGGATGCCCCTGCAGGACCCCGACCTGCGCGTGCCGGAATGGACGCAGGTGGAGCCCGAGGAGGAGCCCGACGAGGCGGAGGAGCAGACCGAGGCGTCGGACACCACGCAGGACCTGGTCACCGAGTGCTCTCCGGAGTCGGCCCCACCCACCGCCGCGGACGACGAGTTCGGCGTGCGTCCGGGCCGCACGACGGTCCTCCCGGTCATCGACAACGACTCGTCGGCCGACTGCGGCATCCTCGCGGTCTCGGTGTTCGACCCGTTGCCCGCCGAGTTCGGCCGGCTCGAGGCGATCCACGGGGGCCGGGCGCTGCAGGTGGCCGTCGCGGCCGGCGCCACCGGCACCGCGGAGCTGACCTACACGATCACCGACGGCCGAGGCACCAACGCGCCCTCGACGGCGCGCGTGCGGCTGACCGTCCGGGACGGCTCGGTCGACTCGCCGCCCGTGCAGCTGCGGACAGGGTCGCTCCAGGTCGAGCAGGGCGGGCAGGCCGACCACCAGGCGCTGGCCGACTTCGCGGACCCCGACGGCGACGACCTGGTGCTCGTCAGCGCCACGGCCGACCCTGCCGCGGGCTCCGTGCGGTTCCGGCAGGACGGGTCCGTGACCTTCCGGGCGGACGGCGCGGACCTGGGTCGCACGAGCGTGACGCTCGTGGTGTCGGACGGCACGTCCACGATCGAGGGCCGGCTGGACGTCGACGTCCGCACCGCGGGGTCGCTGGCGCCGCAGATCGACCCCGTGCACGCGGTGACCTACGTCGACCAGCCGGTGACGCTGCACCCGCTGGACGCGGTGCGCAGCTCGTCGGCCGAGCCGCCCCGCCTGGCGGGGGTGGACGAGGTCGTCGGCGCCACGATCACGACCGACCTGCAGGGCGGCACGTTCACGTTCAGCGCGGCGCGCGCGGGCAGCTACTACGTGCCGTTCCTGGTCTCGGCGCCGCCGCAGCAGGCGACGGGTCTGGCGCGGATCGACGTCCGGGTGTGGCCCGAGACGGACCAGCCGCCGGTCGCGGTGCGGGACCAGGCCTTCCTGCCGGCCGACGGCGAGGTCACCATCGACCCGCTGGCCAACGACAGCGACCCCGCCGGCAAGGTGCTGGTCCTGCAGTCCGTCGACGCGCCCGACGGGCTGCGGGTCGCCGTGCTGGAGCACCACCTGGTGCAGATCTCCTCGGAGCGGACGCTGACCGGCCCGGTGGCGCTGGCCTACACCGTCTCCAACGGCCAGGACAGCGCCGTGGGGGAGATCGTCGTCCACCCGGTGCCGCCGTCCGCGACGTCCCAGCCCCCGGTGGTGCCCAACGTCGAGGTCAGCGTGCGGACCGGCGGCGTGGTGACCATCCCCGTGCTCGAGGGTGCGTACGACCCGGACGGCGACCGGCTGACGCTCCAGAAGGCCCTCGCCGAGCCCCTCGCCAGCGGTCAGGGGCTGCTGTTCGTCTCCGGCGACGTGCTGCGGTACCAGGCGCCCGCGGAGCCGCTCACGGCGCGCGCCACCTTCGCGGTCGAGGACGCCACCGGCAACGTCACGGCGGCCACCGTGACCGTCCGGGTGCACGCCTCGGACGCGAGCGCCAAGGCGCCGCCGCGCCCGAAGGACCTGGTCGCGCGCGTGTTCCAGGGTGACACCGTCCGCGTCTACGTCCCGCTGGTCGGGATCGACCCCGACGGCGACGGCGTGACGCTGCTCGGCATCGCGTCCGGCGCCCAGCGCGGGCGGGTGACCGCGACCGGTGCCGACTGGCTCGAGTACCAGGCGGACCCGGACTCGCTCGGCACCGACGAGTTCACCTACGCCGTCGAGGACTGGGTCGGTCAGCGCGCCGTGGCGACCGTCCGCGTGGGCATCACCACCAGGCCCACCGACGCCGCGACGGTGGTGGCCCGCGACGACGAGGTGACGGTGATGCCCGGCCGACGTGTCGAGGTCCGCGTCCTGGCCAACGACGTCGACTCCAGCGGGGGCGAGCTCACCCTGGAGACCGAGCTCGAGAAGGCCGCCGACGTCGACGCCGCCGTCGCGGACCGCCGGATCGTCGTGCGCGCGCCGGAGACCCCGACCGTGCAGCAGATCGCCTACACCGTCTCGAACGCGCGCGGCGGGCGGGACACCGGCGTGCTCACGGTGACCGTGTCGCCGGACGCACCGGTGCTCCCGCCGATCGCCCGCGACGTCGTCGTGCCCGCGACCGACACGCTGGACCGCACCGAGGTCTCCGTCGACGTCCTGGCGCTGGCCCAGAATCCGAGCGGCCCGCTGAGCGACCTGGACGTGTCCGTCCCCGGGTCCCAGTCGGACGTCGCGCGCGTGACTGCCGAGGGCGACGTCGTGGTCACGCTCGTCGACCACACGCAGACGCTGCCGTACCTGCTCACCAACCGCACCGCGCCCGCCACCGCGTCCTCGTACGCGTTCATCACGGTGCCGGCGCTCGGCTTCTTCCGGCCCGTCCCGCGACCGAAGGCACCCGAGCTGCGGGTGGCCTCCGGGGAGACGCTCGTGATCCCCCTCGGCGAGCAGGTCCAGGTGGCGCCCGGACGCACGGCGACGATCGCCGACGAGCTGGGTGTCTCCGCGACGCGGTCCGACGGGTCGAACCCCGTCGCGGACGGCAAGACGCTGACGTTCACGTCCGCGCCGGGCTACGCCGGGCCCGCGTCGATCACCGTGCCGGTCACGGACGCCTCCGGTCCGGGTGACGCTTCGGCGCGAACCTCGGTCATCACGCTCCAGATCACGGTGTTCGCCGTCGACGACCACCCGCCCACGTTCACGCCGTCGGTCATCGACGTGGCGCCCGGCGAGGCCGCGCTGGGCGTGGACCTCCGGGCGTTCACCACCGGCCCGGAGGGAGCGAGCCCGACCGACAGCCGTTACGCGTACACCCTCACGTCCGCGATCCCGGCCGGCTTCTCGGGCGGCATCGCCAACGGCGTGCTCAGCATCGCGGCCGACGAGACCACCCCCAAGGGGCGGACCGAGTCCCTGTCGGTGCGGATCGGCTACGGCCGGACGGGCTCGTTCGAGGCCACCGTCGCGATCCGCGTGATCGCCAGCACCCGTCCCACGATCCGGCTGCTCGACCGCACCGTCACCGACGGCGTCGAGGGCCGGCAGACCACCGTCGACGTGCTCGAGGGCGCGTTCAACCCGTTCCCCGACTCACCCATGACCGTCGTGGGCGCCACGGTCGAGACGCCCGGTGCCGGCACCGCCGGGACGACGCCGACCACGGTGAGCGTGCGTCCGGCGGAGGGGTTCATCGGGCAGATGGTCACGCGCTACCGCGTGCGGGACGTGACCGGGGACCCGGACCGCGAGGTCGAGGGGCGCATCGTCGTCGTCGTGCGGGGCAGGCCCGCGACGCCCGTCGCTCCCCGGGTCGGCGAGATCCGCGACCGCACGGTCGTGCTCTCCTGGGACGCGCCCGACAACCGGGGCGCACCGATCACCGGCTACCGGGTGGTCGCGAGCCCCGGGAACATCGTCCGGTCCTGCGCGAGCACCACCTGCACGATCGACAACCTGACCAACGACGTGGAGTACACCTTCACGGTCGCCGCGCAGAACGAGGTCGACTGGTCGGAGCCCAGCCTGCCGTCGGCCACGGCGCGTCCCGACGCCGTCCCGGACGCACCCGCTGCGCCGACGCTCGAGTTCGGTGACGGCTCCGTCCGGGCCTCGTGGAACGCGCCGCCGTCCGGCGGGTCGCCCGTCACCAGCTACACGGTGGAGATCTCGCCCGCGCCGCCCGCTGGTCCGGCCTCCGTGACCTCGGCGTCCACGAGCCACACGTTCAGCGGGCTGAAGAACGGCACCGCGTACTCCGTGCGGGTGCGGGCGCACAACAAGGCGCCGGAACCCTCGGGATGGTCGCCGTCGTCGCAGCCGATGGTCCCCGCCGGGGTCCCGGATGCGCCGGTCGGCCTCACGGCACTGCGCCAGGACACCAGGCTGGGCAGGCAGATCGACGTCACGTGGGGGGAGCCCGCAGGCAACGGGGACCGTGTGGCCGGGTACGAGCTGGTCATCAGCGGCGGCCCGAACGCGCGAACCGTCTCGCTCGACGCGTCGGCCACCTCCTACGCGTTCACGGACGCGGGCAACGGATTCGCCTACCGGTTCGAGCTGCGCGCCCGGAACAAGGCCCCGGGCTGGTCTGCGCCGGCCGTCACGACGGCCTCGACGTTCGGTGTGCCGGGAACGACGACCCTGACGTCGGCAGTCGGCAGCGACACCGCCGAGCCCGGGGACGGTCGGGTGCGGCTCGCGTGGACCGCGGCCGACGCGAACGGCTCCCCGATCACGTCCTACAACCTCCGGGTCAACGGTGTGGATGCGGGCGCGGTCGGTCCGGGGACCTCGACGGAGGTCCGCGGCCTGACCGGCGGCGCGGACGTCTGGTTCCAGGTCCAGGCCTGCAACCTCGGCGGGTGCGGCGAGTGGTCGGCTCCGCGCACGGCCGATCCGGTCCCGGTGACCAAGCCGTCGCCCGCAGTAGGCCCGACTCTGGGTGAGCCGACGTGGAGCACCGACCGTCAGCCCACGTCGATCACCGCACAGTGGTCGTCGACGGGCGCGTGGGGCGGCGGGTCCGGGGCGGTGTACCGGGTCGACTTCTACGTCGACGGGCGGCGCACGGACACCCAGACCACGGCCGACCTGACGGCGACCTCGGGCGCAGGCATGCCGACGTTCGGGTTCTCCCGGCGGTCGGCGACGTTCCAGGTCGTCGTGACGGCCCAGACGTCGGCCGGTGACGCCGTCGGAGCCGCCAGTGCCGAAAAGCTCGTCCAGCGGGCGAGCGAGCCGGGTGACGTCGTCGACGACTTCCCGCTGACCGTGTCGAACGACGGCTCCTCCGTGTCCGTGTCCTCGGACTGGGCCGACGCCGACACGGGCGGCACCCCGATCACCGGCTATCTCGTGCAGGTCAGGGTCGGCTCCGGCTCCTGGACGGACCTGCCGACCGTCACGACGTCCCAGCTCGCCGCCGTGCCGCTGTCGCCCGCTCCGGCCGCCGGCACCGCGGTGCGGATCCGCGTGATGGCGCAGAACCAGTTCGGTACCAGCCAGCGCTGGGCGGAGTCCGTCGAGGTACGCGTCCCCGCACCGCCGCCGCCGCCCGCACCATGACCCCCCGACCTCACACCGCAGCACCGAGACGGAGACTCCCCACATGACCCCCGAGCAGAGCATCTGGTTCGCCGAGACGTTCGACGCGCTCGTGTCCAACGTCGGCCTGGCGCTGCTCGGCAAGGAGCACACGGTCCGCCTCGCGCTCACCGCCATGGTCGCGGAGGGGCACCTGCTGCTCGAGGACGCCCCGGGCACGGGCAAGACGTCGCTGGCCAAGGCGCTCGCGGCGACCGTGCAGGGCAGCCACCACCGCATCCAGTTCACGCCGGACCTGCTGCCGTCGGACGTCACGGGCGTCACCATCTACGACCAGAGCACGCACCGGTTCGAGTTCCACCCCGGACCAATCTTCGCCTCCGTGGTGCTCGCGGACGAGATCAACCGCGCGTCGCCCAAGACGCAGGCCGCCCTCCTGGAGGTCATGGAGGAGGGCAACATCACCGTCGACGGCGTCACGCACCCGGTGGGCCGGCCGTTCATGGTCATCGCGACGCAGAACCCGATCGAGCAGGCCGGGACGTACCGGCTGCCGGAGGCGCAGCTGGACCGGTTCCTCATCAAGACGTCCCTCGGCTACCCGGACCGGGCGTCCACCATCGAGATCCTGGCCGGCGCCAAGGACCGCACCATCGGGCTGACCCCGCGGATCACGACGCAGGCGGTCGGCACCATGGCGGACCTCGCGCAGACGGTGCACATCGACGAGGTCGTGCTCGACTACGTCGCCCGGCTCACGGAGGCCACGCGCGACGACTCCCAGACCGCGATCGGCGCGAGCGTGCGCGGCGGGCTCGCGCTCGTGCGCACGGCGAAGGTCTGGGCTGCCTCCGCCGGGCGCGAGTACGTCATCCCGGACGACGTAAAGGACCTCGCGCAGCCCGTCCTCGCGCACCGGCTCCTGCTGGACACCGAGGCCGAGTTCGCGGGGATCACCGCGACGCAGATCCTGGCGCGGATCCTCGAGACGACCGCGCCGCCGGCCCTCCGGGTGGCCTGATCGTGGGTCTGCGCGTCTCACCGGTCGGGTGGGGGGTCGTCGCCGTGGCGGCCCTCGGCCTCGTGCTGGGCCGGTGGTTCGGGTGGCTCGAGCTCGCGGCGCTGGGCGCCTCGCTGGTGGCCGTCCTCGTGGTGTCCCTGCTCATGACGGCCGGACGCGCCCGCTACGCCATCACGCTGGACATGGCGGACCGACGCGTGAAGGTAGGTGAGCGCGCGCTCGGCCGCGTCGAGGTGCGCAACACGGCCCGACGGCGCTCGCTGCCGTCGCGGATCGAGCTGCCCGTCGGGTCGGCCGTCGCGGAGCTGTCCGTGCCGGCGCTGGCCCCGGGCGCCGAGCACGACGACCTGTTCGCCATCCCGACGGTCCGCCGCGCGGTCATCGTCGTGGGACCCGTGCGCTCCGTGCGCGGCGACCCGTTCGGCCTCGTGCGGCGCAGCGTGCGCTGGACCAGCCCGGTCGAGGTGTTCGTCCACCCGCTCCTGGTGTCGCTGGCCGGTGCCAGCTCCGGGCTGCTGCGCGACCTGGAGGGCCAGGCGACGCGGGACCTGTCCGACTCGGACCTGTCCTTCCACGCCCTGCGCGACTACGTGGCGGGCGACGACCGGCGCTACATCCACTGGCGGACCACGGCCCGCCGCGGCAGCCTCATGGTCAAGCAGTTCGAGGACACCCGGCGCACGACGACGGCGCTCGCCCTGGCCACCGACCCGCGCGACTACGCCGGCGACGACGAGCTGGAGCTGGCCGTCTCGGTCGTCGCCTCGGTGGGTGTCCAGACGATCCGCGAGGAGCGCGACCTGGTCGTGCTCGCCGGGCCGGGCCGGCTCCGCACCGAGACGCCGCCGATCCTGCTCGACGACTGCTCCGCGATCGCGCTGGCCGCCGGCGGTGCGGGGGCGACGCTGCTGGGCCGGCGGGTGGTGCGGGAGGTGCCCGAGGCGTCGGTCGCGATGCTCGTCACGGGGTCGGTGGCCAGCGACGCGGACCTGCGCCTGGGTGCCCGGTACGTGACCGCCGGCACGCGCACGGTCGTCGTGCGCTGCGAGCGGGGTGCGGAGCTGTCCGTGCGGACGCAGGCCTCGCTCAGCCTCGCGACGATCGGTCGGCTCGACGACCTGCCGCGCCTCCTGCGGCGGGTGACGGCGTGACCGCGAGCCGGCCGGCCGGCAGGGCGGTCGTCGACGTCGCGTGCCTCGTCGGCACCCTCGCGCTCGTCCTCGTGCCGCTGGTCGAGGTGTACGGCGACCGCGCAGCCCTGCCCGCGCTGGTCGGTGGGCTGCTGCTCGGGACCACCGTCGCGGTGCTGGGGGCCGTGCGGCGCTGGTCGGCGGTCGCCGTCGTCGCCGTCCTGCTCGCCGTCCTGGTGCTGGCCGGCGGCGCGCTGGCCGCCCCGGGTACGACGGTCGCCGGCGTGGTGC
>NZ_CAURTV010000057.1:0-22333 GCF_963527515.1 uncultured Cellulomonas sp.
GCGGGTGACCGCGGCCGCGCTCGTCATGGGCGCCGCCGGAACGTCAGCCGGGACCTACTCCTCCGTGCGGGGCTTGCGCGCGCGGACCACGGCGCCGTGCATGCCGTCCGCGACCTGGTGGGTGAACGTGACCTCGGCGTCGGTGAACCCGGCGGCCGCGAGCCCGTCGAGGTACTCCGCCCGGGACAGGGCGCCCGCGATGCACCCGACGTACGAGCCGCGCTCGGCGCGCTGCTCCGGGGTGAGGTGGTCCTCGGCGACGACGTCGGAGATCCCGACCCGACCGCCCGGCGCCAGCACGCGGAACGCCTCGGCCAGGACGGCCGGCTTGTCGGTGGACAGGTTCACCACGCAGTTGGAGATCACCACGTCCACGCTGCCGTCGTCGAGGGGCAGGTCCTCGATGGTGCCCTTGCGGAACTCCACGTTCGTCGCGCCGGCCTTGACCGCGTTGGCGCGGGCGAGGTCGAGCATCTCGTCGGTCATGTCCACCCCGTAGGCGAACCCCTCGGGACCCACCCGGCGGGCCGAGAGCAGCACGTCGATCCCCCCGCCGGAGCCCAGGTCCAGCACCCGCTCGCCGGGCTTCAGCTCCGCGACCGCCAGCGGGTTCCCGCAGCCCAGCGACGCCGCCAGCGCCTCCGCCGGGATGCTCACCGCGTCCTGGGCGTCGTACAGCCCGGCGCCGAACTTCTCGTCGACCGCGATCGCGTCCGGCGCACAGCTGCCGCCCCCGCAGCACCCCTCCGACTCCGCCTGCGTCTGGACCGCTGCCAGCGCGTACCGCTGGCGCACCTGCTCCCGCACGTCGTTCATTCCGTCCGCCTCCTCAGGCATCGACAACTATCAATGGACAAGATGGACCCACCCATCGACAGTTGTCAATGTCTGGGGCAGACTGGGCGCATGGCCCTCGATCTCCTGCCTCTCGTGCCCGCCTCGGGCGGAGCCTGCTGCACCCCGCTGAACCGCGACGCGATCACCGAGCAGGCCGCCGCCGGCCTCGCCCAGGTGCTCAAGGCCCTGGCCGACCCCACCCGCCTGCGCCTGCTCTCGCTCATCGCGTCCCACGACGGCGCCGAGGCGTGCGTCTGCGACCTCACCGAGCCGGTCGCGCTCAGCCAGCCCACGGTGTCGCACCATCTCAAGGTCCTGGTCGACGCCGGCCTGGTCACCCGAGACAAGCGCGGCGTCTGGGCCTACTACGCCCTGGTGCCCGGAGCGCTCGACGCGGTGACGCACCAGCTGGGCACGCACCTGACCGCGGGTGCGGCCGCATGAGGATCCTTCCCCTGACCGCCGAGCACTGGCCGGCGGTCGAGCGCATCTACGCCGCCGGGATCGCCACGGGGCACGCGACCTTCGAGTCCACCCCGCCCACGTGGGAGGCGTTCGACGCCGCGCGGCTCCCCGCCCACCGGCTCGTCGCGGTCGACGACGACGGCACCGTGCTGGGCTGGGCCGCCGCCGTGCCCGTCTCCGACCGGTGCGCGTACGCCGGGGTCATCGAGCACTCGGTCTACGTGGATCCCGCCGCGCAGGGCCGCGGCGTGGGGCGGACGCTGCTGAACGCGCTGCTGGAGAACGCCCGCGCGCAGGGGATCTGGACCGTGCAGTCCGGCATCTTCCCGGAGAACGCGCCGAGCCTGGCCGCGCACGGGGCGGTCGGCTTCCGGGTGGTCGGCACGCGCGAGCGCCTCGGCCGGATGACCTACGGACCGCTGGCCGACCAGTGGCGGGACGTCGTGCTCGTGGAGAAGCGCCTCTGACTCAGCGGTGGTGCGGCGGCACCGGGTAGAGCGTGTGCTCGGTGTGCTGCAGCACGTTGGTGACCAGCGCGGACACGTGCTCGTTGGCCTGCGTGTAGTAGATCGTCGTGCCCTCGCGGCGGGCGGTGACCAGGTGGCCGGCGCGCAGCTTGGCCAGGTGCTGGGAGATCGCGGGCGTGGGCCGGTCCAGCGCCTCGGCGAGCGCGGTCACGGACAGCTCCGTGCCGTCCAGCAGGGCGAGAACGGCGAGCCGAGTGCGGTCCGCGAGCAGGCGCAGGATGTCGACCGCGTGGTCGAGGTCGGCGGGGTCGGTGGCCATCGTCGTCATGATCGCAGGCTGGGCACGTGAGCGGGGGACGGCCACAGGAGCGTCGCGGTGAGGGTCGCGGCGGCTGCGACGACGGCCAGCGCGAGCGCGGCGACCTCGAGCCCCACCGTCCCCAGCCAGCCGGCGAGCGGGTAGGTGACCAGCCAGCACGCGTGCGACAGGGAGAACTGCGCGGCGAACGCCGCCGGCAGGTCCTCCGTGGGCACCTCGCGGCGCACGAGCCGGCCGACGGGGGTCTCCACCGCCGCCCAGCCGAGCCCGACGAGCACCCACAGCACGCTCACGGCGGCGAGGCTGTGCAGCGCGAACGGGATCACCGCGGTGGTGCCCGCCAGGAGCACCGCCCCGCCGAGCATCACGCGGCGCTCGGCGACACGTCGCAGCAGCCGCGGCAGCGTCAGCGCGGCCGCGATCGAGCCGAGCCCGTTGGCTGCGAGCACCAGCGCGACGACGCCGTCCCCGAGGCCGAGCTCCCCGCGCACGATCACCACGGTCTGCACCAGCACGTACGCCCCGGCGGCCGCCACCACGAGGTTGAGCGCGAGCACCGGCCGCAGCGCCGGCGTCCGCACGAACAGCGCGGCACCCCGCCGCACCTCGACCGTGAACCTCTCCTGGACGACGGGGACCCCGCGGGGCAGGACCACCGAGCCCACCAGCAGCGCGGACCCGGCGAACCCGGCGGCGGTCCCGACGAACAGCGCGTCGGAGGGCACGAGGAGCAGCAGCGCGGCCGCGAGCACGGGCGCGAGGACCGCCTCGAGGTCGTACGCCAGCCGGGACAGCGACAGCGCCGCGGTGTAGTCGTCCTCGTCAGGCAGGACCTGCGGGATCACCGACTGGAAGGTCGGGGTGAACGTGGCGGACGCCGCCTGCAGGACGAAGATCAGGACGAACACGTGCCAGACCTCGCCGACGAACGGCAGCATCGACGCGACCAGGAGCCGCACCACGTCCGCTCCGACGAGCACCGCGCGGCGGGGCAGCCGCGCCACCACGACGGCGGCCACCGGCGCGACGACGACGTAGGCGAGCATCTTGATCGCCAGCGCCGTGCCCAGCACCGAGCCCGCGTCGTCGCCAGCGAGGTCGTAGGCCAGCAGGCCCAGCGCGACCGTCGCCAGTCCGGTCCCCGCGAGCGCCACCACCTGGGCGGCGAAGAGTCGGCGGTAGGTGCGGTGCGCGAGCGGACGGAGCATGGATTCATTGTTGCGCATCTACGCAATCACGCATACCGCGGACGCGGGAGGGAGTAGACGGGCGCCACAGAGCGTTGGACCGGGCATGAGCGACACCGACTGGGTGGACCCGCGCACACAGATCCAGACCGTGGTGATGCTGGCCAACGGTCGGCTGGCCGGCCGGTCCTTCGCGAGCCGCGCGGAGGCGGAGGCCTGGGCCCGACCCGAGGAGGGCGACCAGGTCCTGGAGCGCAACCTGGTCTGCGACTGCGACATGTGAGGCGGGCGTCAGCCCGTCACGTGCGCGACCACCCGCTTGATCGTCTCCTCGTCGCGCAGGATCCGCCGGTGCCCCAGCCCGTCGCTCGTCACCAGCTCCGCGCCCGGCCAGGCGCGGGCGATCCGGGCGCCGTCCGCGTGGTCGGCCTCCTTGTCGTCGCGGTCGCTGAGGACCAGGGTCGGCGGGAGCGGGCGCACGGCGTTGGCCGCCCGCACGGGGATGTCGAGCTCGGCCAGCCGTCGCCCGGCGAGCGCCTCCATGCGGACGACGAACCGGTGCCGGGTCTGTTCGCTGAACCCGAGCGTGTGCGCGAAGCCGACGGTGTAGGTGGACGGGTCCGCCAGCGGGGTGACCAGCACGAGGCGCTCGGTCCGCGTGCCGTCCAGGACGGCGAGCGCGGCGGCCGCGGCACCCATGGAGTGGCCCACGACGGCGCGCGCCGGACCGTGGGCGGCGATCACGGTGTCGAGCGCGGACATCATCTCGGGCAGCGTCGTGCGCCGTCCGCCCAGGGCGCCCGGGCCGGAGTCGCCGTGGGCCGGTGCGTCGTAGGCGACCACGCGCAGGCCCGCCGCGACGAGGGGCTCCACGAGCGACCGCAGCTGGCCCCGGTGGCCGCCCCAGCCGTGCACCAGGTACACCGTCGGACCGTCGCCCCACACCTGTCCGGCGACCGGTCCCGTGCGGAACGCGGTGCCACCGGGGATGGCCGCCGGGTGCGCGGCGCGCGCCGGCGTGCACCACAGGCGCAGGGCACCGCGGGCGACGAGCTCGGGGGCCACGCGGTCGAGCGCACCCACGGCAGCCCGGACGAACGGAGGCGCCGGCGGCAACTGCGTACGAACGGTCGTGCTTTTTTCGGTCGGCGACGCGGTCATGACAGGTCCTCCTGGAGACGTCAGCGCACGAGCGACTGCATGAGCCGCTCGAAGGTGAACCGGGTGCGGGACTCGGCTGCGGGGTCGCGCAGCAGCCGGAACGCGTGGAAGTGGGCCAGCATCAGCCCGTGCAGGTCGTGCGAGAACTGCTCAGGCGCCAGGTCGTCGCGGAACGCCCCGTCCTTGGCCCCCGAGCGGTACATCTGGGCGAGCGACTCGACCAGGTCCCAGTGGTCCCGGACCAGCTGGTCGCGCACCGGTCCGGGCTGGTCGTCGAACTCCGTCGCCGCCGAGACGAACAGGCAGCCCGCCGCGCCGGACGAGGACGTGACCAGCCACCGCTCGAACAGCGTGCGCACGCGCGGCTCACCGCGGGGCGCCGCGAGCGCCGGGCGGATCACCTGGTCGACGAAGTGCTCGCGGGCGCTGGCCAGGACGGCCAGCTGCAGGGCCTCCTTCGAGCGGAAGTGCGCGTACAGCCCCGACTTGGACAGCCCGGTGGCCGACGCCAGCGTGCCGATGGTCAGGCCGGCGACGCCGAGCCGACCGGCGATCTCGACCGCCTGGTCGATCACCGCCTGCCGCGTGTCGTCCCCCTTGCCCATGCGACATGAATAGCACGATCGTGCGCTCGCCGTACAGAGAACCCTCCGGGCCGGACGGCCCAGGCCGAGTCGGCCCCCGCGCGCTAGCGTCGACGTCCATGGCGCTTCTCGACGGCAAGACGATCCTGGTGACCGGTGTGCTCACGGAGGGCTCGATCGCGTTCCACGTGGCCCGGCTGGCCCAGGAGCAGGGCGCGCAGGTGGTGCTCACGTCGTTCGGGCGCCAGCAGCGCCTGACCGAGGTGATCGCGCGGCGCCTCCCCGCCCCGGCCCCGGTGGTCACGCTCGACGTGACCTCGGCCGAGGACCTCGCCGCCCTGGCCGCGGCGGTCGGCGAGCACGCCGGCACGCTCCACGGGGTAGTCCACTCGATCGGCTTCGCGCCGCAGGCCGTGCTCGGGGGCCACTTCCTCGAGGGCGCATGGGCCGACGTGGCCACCGCCCTGGAGATCTCGGCGTACTCGCTCAAGGCGCTGGCCGTCGCCGCGCAGCCGCTCATGGTCCGGGGCAGCTCGGTGGTCGGCCTGACGTTCGACGCGACCGTCGCGTGGCCGGTCTACGACTGGATGGGCGTGGCCAAGGCGGCGCTGGAGTCCACGTCCCGTTACCTCGCCCGCGACCTCGGCCCCGACGGCATCCGGTGCAACCTCGTCGCCGCCGGCCCGATCCGGTCCACCGCGGCCAAGGCGATCCCCGGCTTCGAGGCGATCGAGGGCGGCTGGGACGAGCGGGCGCCGCTGGGCTGGGACGTCGGCGACGCCGACCCGACCGCCCGCGCCGTGGTCGCCCTGCTGTCGGACTGGTTCCCGGCCACCACCGGCGAGATCGTGCACGTCGACGGCGGCGTCCACGCCATGGGGATGTGACCGGGGCCGTAGGTCCCGGGCGTCCGACCCGCCCGACACCTACGGTTGCGTAACTTACGCTTCCGTAGGTCTGGAGAGGTTCGATGCCGACAGCCCCGCGCACGACGTCCCTGCGCCGAGCGCTCCCGACGATCATCCAGGGCGGGATGGGCGTCGCGGTCTCGTCGTGGCGCCTGGCGTCGGCGGTCGCCCGTCGCGGGCAGCTGGGCGTCGTGTCCGGCACCGCGCTGGACCTCGTGCTCGCCCGACGGCTGGAGGACGGGGACCTGGACGGCTCGGCCCGCCGTGCGATGGCCGCGTTCCCCGTGCCGGCCGTCGTCGAGCGCGTCCTCAAGCGGCACCTGCGCACCGGCGGGCGGGCCGCGGGGATCGCGTACACCCCCGTCCCCCGGCTGAGCATGCGCCCGAACCGGGGCGTCCAGGAGCTGACCGTGCTGGCCAGCTTCGTCGAGGTGTGGCTGGCCAAGGAGGGACACGACGGACCGGTCGGCATCAACTGCCTGGAGAAGGTCCAGCTGGCGATGCCGGCGGCGGTGTACGGCGCCATGCTCGCCGGCGTCGACGCGGTGCTGGTCGGCGCCGGCATCCCCCGTCACCTGCCGCACCTGCTCGACGAGCTCGCCGCCCACCGCCGCACGCGCCTGCCCGTCGACGTGGCGGGCGACCCGGGCGGCGACCACGGCGTCGAGATCGATCCCGCGGACCTGCTCGGCCCCGACCTGCCCGACCTCCACCGCCCGATGTTCCTCGCGATCGTGTCGAGCGAGGTCCTCGCGTCCTACCTGACCCGTGACCCGGCGATCCGCCCCGACGGGTTCGTCATCGAGGGGCCTCGCGCCGGCGGTCACAACGCACCGCCGCGCGGCCGCCCCGTGCGCGACGAGCGCGGTCAGCCGGTGTTCGGCGTGCGGGACCAGGCGGACGTCGCCAAGGTCGCCGCGGTCGGTCTGCCGTTCTGGCTCGCCGGCTCCCTGGGTACTCCCGAGGCGGTCCGCGAGGCCGTGGCTGCCGGCGCGACCGGCGTCCAGGTGGGCACCGCCTTCGCGCTCAGCTCCGACTCGGGCCTGACCGACGCGCTGCGCGAACGCCTCCTGGCGCTGCTGCGCGCCGGGGAGCTCGAGGTGCTCACCGACGGGGACGCCTCCCCGACGGGCTTCCCGTTCAAGGTCGCCCAGCTGACCGGCACGCTGTCGGACGCCGCCGTCCGCAGCGCGCGGCCGCGCCTCTGCGACCTGGGCTACCTGCGGTCGCCCTACCTCAGGGACGACGGCCGTGTCGGGTTCCGCTGCCCCGCGGAGCCGGTCGCGATGTACGTCAAGAAGGGCGGCACGGAGCAGGACACCGAGGGGCGGGCGTGCCTGTGCAACGCGCTGTCCGCCGACGTCGGCCTCGGCCAGACCCGGCCGGACGGGCGCGAGGAGGAGGCGCTGGTCACCCTCGGCACGGACCTCGACGGCGCCGGGCGGCTGGCGGAGCTGCACCCCGACGGCTGGTCCGCGGACCAGGTGCTCGACTGGCTGCTCGAGCCCGCGCTGTAGCCCTTGGTCCCGGTCGCGGTCGGCACGCCCGGGTCATACTCGGCGGGAGCCCGTCACCCACCTCGGAGGACCCCATGACCACGCAGCACGTCGAGATCTCGACCGGCACGACCGCTCCGGCCGAGGCGCACGTGTGCGGCTGCGGCCACGCGACCGACGAGGAGATCGTGCTCGACGCGCGCACGCTCCCCCGCCCGATCCGCCACGCGGCAATCCGCGGTGCGTTCGGTGCGATCCCTGTCGGCCAGTCCATGGTCCTCGTGGCGCCGCACAAGCCGGTCCGGCTGCTCGCCGAGCTCGAGCAGGACGCGGCCGGCGCGCTGACCTTCGAGTTCCTGCTCGACGAGCCCACCGAGTGCCGGGTCCGCCTGACCCGCGTCTAGACCGCCATCAGCGCGACGCCCAGCGCCGCGGCTCCCACGCAGAGCAGCACGGAGCCGACGGCGTTGGCCGTCGCGCGGCGCAGCTCGCCGGCCTGGACCAGCCGGACGGTCTCCACCATCGCGGTGGAGAACGTGGTGTACCCGCCGCAGAACCCGGTCGCCGCGACGGCCAGCCACGTCGGACCGAGACCGCGGTAGAGGTGCGCGCCAGCGAGCAGGCCGATGAGCAGCGAGCCCGTCACGTTGACCACCAGGGTGGCCAGCGGGAAGACCCGGGTCCCACGGGTGCGCAGCGCGCCGTCGACGACGAAGCGCGTGGCCGCGCCGATCCCGCCGAGCACCACGACGAGCAGCAGGGTCATCGCGCCTCCCGCCGGCGGTGGTGCTGGGAGGCCAGCGCGACGCCCGCCAGGCACGCCAGCAGGCCGAGGACCACGCTGAGGACCCCGTAGAGGGCCCCCAGGAGGACCTGGTCCGCGGCCAGCAGCCGCTCGATCTCCAGGGCCAGGGCGCTGAACGTGGTGAATCCGCCCAGCACCCCGGTGCCCGCGCCGAGCCGGACCAGCTGCCCGCGTCGCGACTCCGACCCGCGGCGCAGCAGGGCCTCCAGGAGCAGCCCGAGCAGGAACGACCCGAGCAGGTTCTCGACGAAGGTCGCCGTCGGCCATCCGCCGGGCGCCGAGCCCAACCAGTGCGTCATCCCCCAGCGCGCCGCCGTGCCCACCGCTCCGCCCAGCGCCACGACCCCGACCAGCCGGGGGTCCAGGTGCGCCGGCCGCGTCACCGGCGCTCCTCGCCGGTCAGGGGGACGATCGTCACGGGCAGCGGCTGCGTGTGCGCGAGGTGCCCCGCGGTCGAGCCGCCGACCAGGTGGTTCATCCAGCCGCCGAGCCCGGGACGTCGGCTGCCGACGACGATCATCGTCGCGCCCGTCTCCCGCCCCACGCGTGCCAGCTCACGGGACGCCTCGCCGACCGTGTAGAGGAACCGCCACGCCACGTCGACGCCCTCCAGGTGGCGGGCGACCTCGGCAGCCACGGCGGCCTCCTCGGCCACGTCGTCCGACGGGTCGGCGTGGTCGGGGTCGAGCGGGGTGGTGACCAGGGTGCCGTCCGGCTCCCGCGCGACGAAGGTCCGGGCGGCGTCGGACCACACGCAGACGAGGTCGGCGCCGAGCGCGCTCGCCAGGGCCGCCGCCTGCCGCAGGACCGCCGAGGGCTGCCGCGGGAGCACGCCGACGACGACGGTGCGGGCGCCGGGCGTCGGCACGCCGTGCCACGCGTGCGGGGCGGACCGGGTCACCCGCCGAGGCTACGCGGGAACAGCCCCCGGCTCGTGGAGGTTGCGGTGACCCATGACCACTATCGGATTCATCGGCGCCGGGCACATCGGCGGGACGCTCGCGCAGCTGGCGATCGCCCACGGCTACGACGTCGTCGTCAGCAACTCCCGGGGTCCGCACACCCTGACCGACCTGGTGCTCCAGCTGGGCGACCGCGCGCGGGCCGCCACCGCGACCGAGGCCGCCGCGGCCGGCGACGTCGTCGTCGTGACCATCCCGACGAAGAACATCGCGGACGTCCCCGTCGAGCCCCTGGCCGGCAAGGTCGTCATCG
The DNA here is from genome assembly GCF_963527515.1 of uncultured Cellulomonas sp. Classification (NCBI taxonomy): domain Bacteria; kingdom Bacillati; phylum Actinomycetota; class Actinomycetes; order Micrococcales; family Cellulomonadaceae; genus Cellulomonas; species uncultured Cellulomonas sp. The sequence continues at coordinate 9,445 of NZ_CAURTV010000057.1, forward strand.
ACACCAACAACTACTACCCGCAGCGCGACGGCCGGATCGAGACGCTGGACAACGAGGTCACGACCGTCTCGGAGCTGCTCCAGACGCACCTGCCCGAGTCGCACGTCGTCAAGGCGTTCAACCACATCATGTTCAGCGACCTCGCCACGCAGGGCGTCCCGGCAGGCACTCCGGACCGTCGGGCGCTGGCCGTCGCGGGCGACTCCGACGAGGCGCGGACCGCCGTCGCACAGCTGGTCGACGAGCTCGGCTTCGACGCGGTGGACGTCGGCCCCCTGTCGGAGGGCTGGCGCTACCAGCGCGACACCGAGGCCTACGTCCAGCGGTACGACGCCGACGGCCTGCGCACCGCCCTGTCGAACGCCGTGCGCTACCGGGACATGTGAGTGCAGGACGGCCTGCGCTCCCCTCGCTGCGCAGGCCGTCCGAGGGCAAGGAGTCGGCCGGCGGGCCGCGGATACACGCATATCTGCTCGCTCGCGCCGGTGCGCGGTCGTACGGTCCGGCTCATGGACCTGCCACGGCACCACACCATCCGCGAGAGCAGCCACCGGATCCTCGACCCGTTCACGGACGAGCAGCTGGCCACCCTCGGCCGCGCCCTGCGCCTCGACCCCGGTGCGCGGCTGCTGGACCTCGCCTGCGGGAAGGGCGAGCTCCTGTGCACCTGGGCACGGGACCACGGGACGGTCGGGACCGGGGTCGACCTCAGCACGGTGTTCGTCGCCGCGGCACGGGAGCGTGCGGCGGCCCTCGGCGTCGACGTGACGTTCGTGCAGGGTGACGCGTCGGGGTACGTCTCCGACGAGCCGGTGGACGTGGCGTCCTGCGTCGGTGCGACGTGGATCGGTGGCGGCGTCGTCGGCACGCTCGACCTGCTGGCTCGGTCGCTCGAGCCGCGGGGCATCGCGCTGGTCGGGGAGCCGTTCTGGCGCGCCGGTCCGCCCGGCGAGTTCCTGTCGCTGCCCGACCTCGTCCGGCAGGTCGGCGACGCCGGCTGGGACCTGGTGGAGATGGTGCTGGCCGACGAGCACAGCTGGGACCGGTACGTGGCCGCGCAGTGGCTGAACCTCCGCCGGTTCCTCGACGAGCACCCCGACGACGAGCTGGCGCCGGCGTTCCGCGAGGAGCTGGCCACCGCACCCCTGGACTACGTGACGAACCAGCGGCCGAACCTCGGCTGGGGCGTCCTCGCGCTGGTCCGGCGGCACTGATGGACGCCTCCGCGGTGCGCGGCTACTACGCCGCCAGGAGCGAGCACGAGCGGGACCGGTTGCTCTCGCCCGAGGGGCTGCTGGAGCGGGTGCTGACCACCCGCCTGCTGGAGCCGCACCTGGGTGCCCCAGGGCGGGCGCTCGACCTGGGCGGCGGCACCGGTCCGTACTCGGTGTGGCTGGCCGAGCTCGGCTGGGACGTCTCGCTGGCGGACCTGTCCCCCGAGCTGCTGGCGATCGCCGAGTCGTCGCTGCCGCCGGGCACCGTGCAGGAGGTCGTCGAGATCGACGCCCGGGACCTGTCGCGCTGGGCCGACGGCACGTTCGACGCCGTCCTGTCCCTCGGGCCGATGTACCACCTGACCACGGCCGTCGACCGTGCGCGGGCCGCGACCGAGCTGGCCCGCGTCACCCGCCGCGGCGGGCTCGTCGCCGTCGCACTCATGCCGCGGTACGTGTCCGTGCGCCGGCTGCTGTCGCTGCCCGACGAGCGGTGGCAGCTGGCCGACCCCGCGTTCCTCGACCGCCTGCTCGACGACGGCGTCTTCGAGAACGCGGTGCCCGACCGGTTCACGCACGTCTACGGCGTCGAGCCGCGGGACGTCGCGCCGTTCTTCGCGGCGTACGGGTTCGACCCGGTGCTCCTGGGCTCGACCCACGGGTTCCTCACCGGCGTCGAGGACGGTCTCGAGGAGCTGCGCGTCGAGCTGCCCGCCGCGTACGGCCGGCTCCTCGACCGCCTCGTCGCGACCGCGTCGGACCCGGGTGTGCTCGCCACCGCCGGGCACCTGCTCTACGTCGGGCGCAAGATCGGCGTCCGTGCCGACACAGTCCGGGTATGAGGCGCGCACTGGCCACGATCGTCACGATCGTCGCCCTCGCCGGCTGCAGCACCCCTCCCGAGCCGCTCCCCCCGGCGCCGACGGCGTCGCGCGCACCCGCACCGACGGTCGTCCAGACGACGTTCGCGCTGTACACGCACTGCGGCATCCGCGAGCTGACCTACGCCGGCGCTTGGTACGAGCGGCAGGGCGGCACGCTCGACGACGGCTCCGGGAACCCACCGGCCGGCTGGGGCAACCCGACCCACGAGGGCCTGCTCACCGTGACCGGCGACGTGGCCGTGTTCACCGACCTCGACGGCCACGAGGAGCACTTCGACCTGCGGCCCGGCGCGGACGAGCCCCTGCAGGTCTGCGACTAGTCAGGAGCCGACGAGCCCCGACTCGTAGGCGGTGATCACCAGCTGGACCCGGTCGCGGCAGCCGAGCTTGCGCAGCGCCTCCGACACGTGGGACTTCACCGTCGGCTCCGCGATCCACAGCTCCGCGCCGATCTCCGCGTTGGACAGTCCACGCGCCACCGCGCGCAGGATCTCCAGCTCGCGCGGCGTCAGGTCGGTGATGCCGCGCGCCGGGACGGGTGACGACGCCCGCGAGGTGAAGTCCTCGACCAGCCGCCGCGTGACCGTGGGGCCCAGCAGCATCGAGCCGTCCGCGACCATCCGGACCGCCTCGACCAGCCGCGGCGCGGTGACGTCCTTGAGCAGGAACCCGCTGGCGCCGGCGCGCAGGGCGTCGTAGACGTACTCGTCCAGGTCGAACGTGGTGAGGATGAGCACGCGCGTCGCCGGGTGGTCGGCGGTGATCCGGGCGGTCGCCGCGATCCCGTCGACGTGGGGCATCCGCACGTCCACCACCGCGACGTCGGGCTTCTCGGCCGCGACCATCGCCAGGAGCTCGCGGCCGTCGTTGGCGGCACCGACCACCTGCAGGTCGGGAGCGGCTGCGAGGATCGCCGCGAAGCCGAGCAGGACCACCGGCTGGTCGTCCGCGACCACGACCCGGGTCACACCGGCACCGCGACGTCCAGCACGAACTCCTTGTCGACCACCACGGCCGTCATGGTGCCACCCAGCGCCTCGACGCGTTCGCGCATCCCGATCAGACCGCGGCCCGGTTCCGCCCCGCGGTCCGCGGGGTTGGTCATCCGGAAGCCGACGGCGTCGGCGGTCTGCGTCCGGCGCACCGTCGTCCGCGTTCCCGCGGCGTGCCGACGGGCGTTGGTCAGGCCCTCCTGCACCGCGCGGTAGAGCACGTAGCCCGTGGCCGGCGGGACGTCGTGCCACCCGCCGCTGAGGTCCACCGGCTGACCGGCCGCGACCGCGCTGGCCACCAGGTCGTCCACGTCGCACGCGGTCGGCTGGGGCGTGCGCTCGCCCTCGCCGGACGTGCGCTGCAGGACGACGAGCACCTGCCGCAGCTCGGTGAGGGCCTCGCGGGCGTCGGTCGCGATCGCGGCCAGGACCTCGCGGGCGTCGTCGTTCAGGTCCGGGTGCAGGAACGGGGCCGACTCCGCGCGGACCGCGACCAGGGACACGTGGTGGGCGACGACGTCGTGCAGGTCCCGGGCGAGGCGGGCGCGCTCCCCGGCCAGGGACTCGACCTGGAGGGCACGCCGCTCCGCCGCGACGACCCCGGCCTCGCGCAGCCGCGAGCGCTGGACGGAGCCGACGAGCGCCACGGTGCCGACCGTGACGACGACCGCCAGCCCGTAGGCGACGAAGGTGGCGACCTCGAAGCCGTCACCGGTCCCGGACGTCACAGCACCGATGGGCAGGTAGGCCGGTGACTCGGTGCTGCAGTACCAGAGGATGACGAGGGTGGCGGCGACCACCGGCACGACCGCACGCACGAGCCCGTCGAGGGCCGCCAGGGCCGCGATCGCCAGGATCCCCAGCCACCACCCCCAGACGAAGCCGCCGCTCCAGGGCATGGCGGTGAACGGCAGGAGGGCCAGGGCCGTCGCCCACAGGGGCCAGCGGCGCCCCAGGAGCACCCCGGTCACGACGCACAGGCCGGCCACCACGGCGTACCCGCCCGAGGCCGCTCCCGCCATGTACGCCACGTTGCCCACGATGAACGCGAACCCGCTCACCGACGGCGTCATCAGCAGCAGCGCCCCGACCACCGTCGCGACGGCGACCGACGGCACCCAGGCGTTCCAGCGCACCGTCACGGCCGGTCGCGCCCGCACGATCACCGCTGTGGCCATGCCGACATCCTTGCCGCTCCCGGACCCGCGCCACCTCAGCCGCGCGGCGGAGATCGGCGCATGATGGGACCGCCACCCGATCGCCCCTCGAGGAGCTTCCCTGTGCCCCTGACCGTCCCCGCCCTGCTCACCCCGTCCGCCGGCGCACCCTTCGAGCGCGGCACCGTCGAGCGCCGGGATCTCGGCGAGCACGACGTGCTCCTCGACATCGCCTACGCCGGCATCTGCCACTCCGACATCCACCAGGCGCGCGAGGAGTGGGGCCGGGCGAGGTTCCCGATGGTCCCGGGCCACGAGATCGCCGGCACCGTGTCCGCGGTCGGGTCGGGCGTCACCCGGCACGCCGTCGGCGACCGCGGGGGCATCGGCTGCTTCGTCGACTCCTGCCGCGAGTGCGAGATGTGCCTGGCCGGCGAGGAGCAGTTCTGCCTGCGCGGCAACGTCGGCACCTACAACAGCAAGGCGTACGACGGCAGCCCCACCTACGGCGGCTACTCGACCCAGATCGTGGTCGACGAGAACTACCTGCTGCGCATCCCGGACGGCATCGCGCTGGACGTGGCCGCGCCGCTGCTGTGCGCAGGGATCACCCTCTACTCGCCGCTCAAGCACTGGGGCGCCGGACCCGGCACGCGCGTGGCCATCGTCGGCATGGGCGGGCTCGGGCACATCGGCGTGCAGCTGGCGCACGCGCTCGGCGCCGAGGTCACCGTGCTCAGCCAGTCGCTGTCCAAGCAGGCGGACGGCCTCGCCCTGGGCGCCGACCACTACTACGCGACGAGCGACCGCCAGACGTTCCGGGACCTGCGACGCTCGTTCGACCTGATCATCAGCACCGTCGGCGCGGACATCGACGTCGACGCGTACCTGTCGCTGCTGCGGTTCGAGGGGTCGCTCGTGTTCGTGGGGCTGCCGGAGAAGCCGCAGTCGTTCCGCGTCTTCTCGCTCACGGCCGCTCGTCGGAACCTGTCCGGGTCCAACATCGGCGGCATCCGCGAGACCCAGGAGATGCTCGACTTCTGCGCGGAGCACGGCATCGGCTCGATGATCGAGACGATCACGGCCGACGAGGTGGACAAGGCCTACGAGCGCGTGGTGGCCAGCGACGTCCGCTACCGCTTCGTCATCGACACGTCCACGATCCCTGCCGGCTGACCCCGCCCCCCCGGCGGCCGCGAACTCGTCACCTGCGGCCGAGCTCGTCAGCTGCAACCACCGTGCTCGGCCGGGAGTGACGAGCTCGGCGCCTACGGTGGGGACGTGGATGCCATCAACCCGACCGCGGTGCCGCTCGTCGGGCGGGTGATCCTGTCGCAGGACTGGGTGCGGGTCAGCTTTCTGCACTGGCGGGTGCCGTCCGAGGCGGTGGCGCCACTGCTGCCCGCCGGGACGCGTCCCGACACGTTCGACGGGTCCTCCTGGGTGGGGTTGATCGCGTTCCAGATGGCGCGGTTCACCCTGGTGCCCGGGCCGGCTCTGCCGTACATCGGCGACTTCCCGGAGATCAACGTGCGGCTCTACACGGTCGACGACGAGGGCCGTCGGGGCGTGCTGTTCCGGTCGCTGGAGGCGTCGCGGGTGCTCACGGTGCTGGGCGCGCGGACGGTGATGAACGTGCCGTACGAGTGGGCGCGGATGTCGATCCGGCGTGCCGGCGACGCGATCGACTATCGCTCGACGCGGCTCACGGGGAGCAGGCCGTCGTCGCGCATCGTGGTGCGGCCGTCGTCGGAGCTGGTCACCGACGACCCGCTGGCCGAGTTCCTCACCGCGCGATGGGGCATGCACACGGTGCTGCGCGGCCGGACGCGGTTCGTGCCCAACGAGCACGAGTCGTGGCCGCTGCGGCGCGCGACGCTGGTGTCGCTGGACGACGAGCTGGTCTCCGCCGGCGGCCTGCCGGGAGTCACCGACCGGGCGCCGGACTCGGTGCTCTACTCACCGGGCGTGCACGCCCAGTTCGCGATGCCGCTCTAGTCCCTCGCCGCGAGCGCCTCGCGCAGGATCCGGACGGCCTTCGGGCCGACGCCGTGCAGCCGCAGGAGGTCGTCGAGGTCCCGGTCGCGGAGGTCGTCGAGCGTGGTGATGCCCGCCAGCGCGAGCGCACGGGTGGCGGGCATGCCGATCCCCGGGACCAGAGGTTCCATGATTCGAGGTTCGCACAGACCGACGGCACCCCGCAGCAGTGCCACGGGGTGCCGTCGGTCGGTGGTGCGTCAGCTCTCGGGCGTCGCGTCGCCGGCCAGGATCAGGTACAGGTCCCGGCGCGCACGGTCGAGGACCTCGAGCGCCTTGGTCGCCTGCTCGTCCGTGCCGGTGCGGGCGACCTGGTGGGCCGCCGCGCCGAGCGCCTCGAGGGCACCGCGCAGCGCGCGACCCGGCGAGGCGGGCCGGCTCGCGGCGTCCTCCCAGGGGCTGCCGAGCTGCTCGGCGTTCTCGGTGACGTAGGTGCCGCCCGCCTCGGTGAGCGTGGCCATCTTGCGGCCAGACTCGGCGGTGATGGCCACCAGACCCTCGTCCTCGAGCAGGTTGAGCGCGGGGTAGATGGCGCCCGGGCTGGGGCGCCACGTGCCGCCCGACCGCTCGCTGATCTGCTGGATCAGCTGGTAGCCGTGCATCGGCTCCTCGGCGAGGAGCAGCAGGATCGCGGCGCGGATGTCACCGCGACCGGCGCGACGGCCGGGGCCGCGGCCGCCGAAGCCGGGACCGCCGAACCCGCGCGGTCCGCCGGGTCCGAACCCGGGGCCGAAGCCGCGTCCTCGGTGGTGCTCGTGCGGCTCGTGCGGGAACGCGCCGCGGGGGCCGCCGCGCCGGGGGTCGAAGCCTTCCTCGTAGGGAACCTCGGGGAAGTCGCCGCGACGGCGGCGGGTGTCGGACGACGGGGAGTGGGGGTGTCGCATGGGGTGTCGCATGGGATGTCTCCTTGAGGATGTGGTCCGCCGAGCCGGTGCGGCCCTGTCACGGATCCGGGAGAACGTCTCGACCGGATGACTCAAAGATATATCGTCGATAGATCTTTGACAACCCCTAGCGATACATCGATCTCAGAGCCGCGCCAGCACCGCCCCACCGTGCACCCCGAGCACCTGCCCGGTCGTCCAGCCGGCGTCCGGCGACGCCAGGTAGGCGACCGCGGCCGCGATCTCCTCGACCGTGCCCGCCCGGCCCATGGGCACCCGCGCCAGCCGCCGCTGGTACTCGGCGTCGTCCAGGCGCCCCGCCCAGAACTCGGTCTCCGGCACGAACCCGGGTGCGACGGCATTCACCGTGATCCCGTCGGCGGCCACCGCGGCGGCCGTCCCGGTGACCCACGAGTTGATCGCCGCCTTGGCGGCACCGTACGAGCCGGCTCCCCGCAGCGCGGCCACCGAGCTCATCGCGACGATCCGGCCGCCGGGCCGCGGCATCGCCGGCAGGAGCGCCTCGCCGAGCAGCACGGTGGTGAGGACGTTGAGCCGGAACTCCTCGGTCCACATCCGCGCCGTGGCGGTCAGGTCGTCGCCGGTCCGCTCGAGCGACCCGCCCGCGTTGAGCACCAGCACGTCGACGGACCCGAGCCTGTCCGCGAGCGCCTCGACCTCCGCCGGCTCGCGCAGGTCGGCCACCTCGACGCGCATGACGCCGGCCGCCGTCTCCTCGAGCACCTCGCGCCGTCGCCCGACGATCACCACGTCGTCGCCGTCGGCCGCCAGCCGTCGCGCCACCGCGCGTCCGATCCCCGTCCCGCCGCCGGTCACCACCGCAGTCCTCATCGGCCCACCGAACACCCGGGACCGGCGCGTTGTCGATCAGATCCGCTGCGCGAGCTGGATCAGGTTCCCGCAGGTGTCGTCGAGCGTCGCGACGCTCACCGGTCCCATGTCCGTCGGCGGCTGCACGAACCGCACCCCGAGCGAGGTCAGCCGCTCGAACTCGGCCGCGAGGTCGTCGACGCCGAAGGACGCCGCCGGGATCCCGTCCTCGACCAGTGCCGCCTTGAACGGACCGACCGCGGGGTGGCCGCTGGGCTCCAGCAGCAGCTCGACGCCGTCCGGCGCGGCGGGGGACACGACGGTCAGCCAGCGGTCGTCGCCGCCGAGCGGGATGTCGTTCTTCGGCAGGAAGCCGAGCACGCCGGTGTAGAAGTCCAGCGCCTTCTGCTGGTCGTCGACGAACACGCTGGTCACGGTGAGGCTGATCATGAGGACTCTCCTTCGTCGGGGACGGGCCACCGCGACGCGATCTCCCGCAGTGGTGTGGTGTCGAGGTGGTGGAACTTGTAGCGGCCCTCGCGGCGGACCGTGACCAGGCCGGCATCCTGCAGCACGTCGAGGTGCTGCGAGACGGCCTGCCGGGTGGACCCGAGCCCGTGCCGCATGGTCAACCGGGTGCACAGCTCGAACAGCGACTGCCCGTCGCGGTCCTGGAGCTCGTCGAGGATCGCGCGGCGCGTGGCGTCGGCAAGGGCCTTGAAGACGTCGGCTGCCACGGCTTCTTTATAGGCAAGTAGTCACTTGCCTGTCAAGAGGTGTCGATTCCGGGGACCCTCGCGCGTCATGACCCAGACAGGCACAGTGGGCGCATGAGGGAGATGACGACATGACTGACCGGTGGACACTTCTGCTCTGGGGCGACGAGGACTTCTGGGAGAACGCGTCGCCGCAGGTCCAGGAGCGCGCGATGGGCGAGCACGGCGCGTTCTCGGAGGCGTGCGAGCAGCGCGGCTACCGCATCCTCGGCGGTGAGGAGCTCGGGCTCTCGAAGAACGCGATCACCGTGCGCCCCGACGGCCATGTCACCGAGGGCCCGTACGTGGAGCTGGCCGAGCACCTCGGCGGCTACTACGTGATCGAGACCGACGACGTCCAGGGTCTGGCCCGGCTCGCCGGCGAGCACCTGCTGACCGACGGTGGCGGCATCGAGCTGCGGCCCGTCGTGGTGCACGACGCATGAGCGCGAAGACGTTCGTCCTGCTCATGTACGCCGCCGAGGGCGACTGGGACGCGGCCGACGAGGCGACCAAGGCCGAGTACTACCGCCAGCACGGCGACTACGACGACCAGGCCGCCGACTTCGGCGTGACGTTCCTGGCCAGCGAGGCGCTCCAGTCGGTGACCACGGCCGTCACCCTGCGACGCTCCGGCGACGACGCGCAGATCACCGAGGGCCCCTTCGCCGAGACGGTCGAACAGCTCGGTGGCTTCTACCTGGTCACCGCGCCCAGCCGGGAGGCCGTGCTGCGCCACGCGATGCTGCTGCCGGAGTACACGATCGAGGTCCGCGAGATCATGCAGATGTGATCTGTCGATCCCCGCGGCACCCGGGCGTCATCGGGGCAGCGGGACGCACCGGGCGTCCTTCGAACCTCAGGAGCTGACATGGCCGAGTTCACCGTCGTCCTCTACCGCGACGACGCCCAGGACGACGCGCTGACCGACGAGCAGCGGGAGCGCGCGTGGGCCGCGCACGAGGGGTTCCAGCGGCACTGCGCGGACCAGGGCTGGGAGATCGTCGCGACGAGGGCCCTCGGGGCAGCGGCCCGGGCACGCTCGCTGCGGTCCGACGGGCGCGCCGGGGTGGTCGTCAGCGACGGACCGTACGCCGAGACCGCGGAGCAGGTGGCCGGGTTCTACCTGGTCGCCCGCACGTCGCTGGACGCGCTCACCGAGGCGGCCCGCGCCCTGGTGCTCAACGGGGAGTCCGTCGAGATCCGGCGGACCGTGAAGTTCGTGGACGGCGTCGCGGTGGAGAGCGGCGACGCGGTACCGACCGTGTCGGCGTCGTGAGGTTCGTCGTCCTCGCGTTCGGCTCCGCGGAGCTGCCCGCCGGGATCACACTGGGGTCCGTGGACACGGCGACGTCGGTGCACGACCGCGCCCTGCGGGACGGGGCGTTCGACGGTCCGACGGCTGCGCTGACCGGCCTCCAGGTCCTCGACGCCTCGGACCTGGACGCGGTGCTGGACGCCCTCCCGCCGACCGGCACGTTCGAGGTGCGACCCGCTTGGTGACTGCCTCCGACACCGCCCTGGCCGACGCCTGGCGAGACCACTGGTCCCGCCTGATCGGCCTGCTCATCGGCCAGTTCGGGCGGCCCGACCTCGCGGAGGACGCCGTCTCCGACGCCTTCGAGTCGGCCGCCAGGCACTGGCCGACGGACGGGGTGCCGACGAGCACCGGTGCGTGGCTGCTCACCGCCGCGCGCCGCCGGGTCCTCGACCGCCTGCGCTCGGAGGCGGTGCAACGCCGGAAGGAGCCCCTGATGGTGGTCGACGACGAGATGCGCGCCGCCGCCGCGGCCGCCGTCGACCCCGGCGCCCACGTAGCCGACGAGCAGCTCCGGCTGATCTTCGCCTGCTGCCACCCCGCCATCGCGCCCGACGACCGCGTCGCCCTGACCCTGCGGTTCGTGGTCGGCCTCACCACCGCGGAGATCGGCCGGCTCCTGCTCGTCCAGGAGTCCACCATGGCCGCCCGGCTGACCCGCGCGAAGAAGCGGCTGGCGTCCTCGGGCATCCCGTTCGCGACGCCCCCGGCCGCGCGGCTGGACGAACGCCTGGACGTCGTCGCGACCGTCGTGTACCTAGCGTTCACCTCCGGCTACCACCCCGGCGACGGCGACGTCCCCCTGCGCGTCGACCTCGGCGACGAGGCGATCCGGCTGCTGCGCGTGCTCGACTCCCTGCTGCCCGGGCGCGCGGTGGTCCGCGCCCTGCTCGCGCTCCTGCTCCTGCAGCACTCGCGCCGCGACACCCGCCTGGACGCGACCGGCGCCCTGGTCCTCCTGCCCGACCAGGACCGCACCCGCTGGCACCGCGACGAGATCGCCGAGGGAGTCGCCCTGCTGGAGTCCCTGGACCGCACGGGCTCCCGCCCCACCGCACCCTCGATCCCCACCAACACCGCCGCACCCACCGCGCCCTCTGGGCGAGCCGCCGCCGCCCCGCCGCCGCCGGGCCACCAGACCCGGCTCGCCCTGGAGTACCGGCTGCAGGCGCTCATCGCCGCCGAGCACGCGACCGCACCCTCGTCGGCAGCCACCCACTGGTCGGTGATCGCGGACCTGTACGCCCAGCTCGAGTCGCTCACCGGGTCCCCGGTGGTCCGGCTGGCCCGCGCGGTGGCGGTGTCGGAGGCGTCGGGCCCGGAGGCGGGGCTCGAGCTGCTGGAGGGCCTCGACGACGCCCTCCCGCGCCACCACCGGCTCCCGGCGGTCCGCGCGGAGCTCCTCACCCGCGCCGGCCACCGCGACGCAGCAGCGGCCGCCTACCGCACAGCCCTGACCCTGGTGACGAACCCGACAGAACGCACCCACCTCCAGTCCCGCCTAGCGGCCCTGAACGACTGATCCCCGCCCGCCCGCCCGAATGGGTCAGCTCCTCCGAACTCGTCAGTTCCCGCCGAGCTCGTCAGTTGCAGCTGACGAGTTCGCCCGCGACTGACGAGTTCGGCGCGGCGTGAGCCGGGCTGGGGGATCGGGGTGAGGCGTCCACAGGGGTGTTGTCGGGTCGCGCCTGTGGACTGGAGTGCGTCCGGACGCGGGTGGGGCGCGAGCCTCGGGGGATGAGTCGCCGCGCTAGTGATCGGCAGCGGTCGTCGGCCGTGACGCTGCCCACCGTCCAGCTCGCTCGGGACACGCCGCCGGACGTCCTGCGTGCACGGGAGCGGTCGAACGAGTGGGAGCGCATCGCGCGGGGCGTCTACCTCCCGGGTGATCGCGGACCGACGCCGCACCGGCGACGGGACGTCGCACTCGGACGGCTGGTCGGCATCCACGACCGGCTCACCACCGAGCACTGGTTCAGCCACGAGTCGGCGGCGATGCTCTGGGGACTGCCGCTGTGGATGACACCCGCGCGAGTCCACCTGATGCAGCGCCACACGGCGGGTTCGGGCCGCGACCCCGGGGTCGCCCACCACCCGCTGGTGCCGCCGTCGGACCAGCGGGGGTCAGCCGCCGGCCTTCCGGTGACGTCACTCGAGCGGACCGTCGTCGACTGCGCGTCGACCCTTCCGCCCCTCCAGGGCCTCGTCGTCGCCGATGCCGCCGTCCGCGCGGGAGCGGATCGGGAGACGATCGAGCGGATCCTGTCGGCGCGCGGCGGCCAGCGAGGGGTCGTGCGAGCTCGAGCCGTGATCGCGCTGGCCGACGACGGCGCGGAGTCACCGGGCGAGTCAGCAGCCCGGTTCGTCGTCGTCCGCGACGGATTCCCCGTCCCGCGCACGCAGGTACCCGTCGCCACGCGGCTGGGCACCTTCTGGTCCGACATGGGGTGGGAGGAGTGGCGGCTGGTCCTGGAGTACGACGGCCGTCCGAAGTACGACGATCGGGCGACCGAGGCGTTCATCCAGGAGAAGCGTCGCCACGACGCCATCCTCGAAGCCGGCTGGAGAGCGATCCGCGCGACGAAGGAGGACCTGTCCGGCACGACGCTCGTACGCCGCCTGCGCCCCCTGATCCCCGCACACCTGGCAGCAACCCTCCGCCCGCGCCGTGACCTCCGCGGCTGAACGCCGAACTCGTCAGTTGCGGTCGAACTCGTCTGCTGCAGCTGACGAGTTCGGCGTGAACCCACGAGTTCGGCGTCGGGCGGGCGCGGGCGGGCGCCGGGGGGGGGGCGGGGGGGGGCCGGCGGCGGGGGG
>NZ_CAURTV010000058.1:0-22052 GCF_963527515.1 uncultured Cellulomonas sp.
GGGCTGGAACGCACCCGCGGGCGGCGCCTGGTATGCGGGCGCGGACGGCGCCTGGTACGGCGGCGGACCCGGCGCGGCGGTCGGCGCGACGGTGCTCTGCGACGGGATGGGCGAGAACATCGCGGTCACCGCCGGGCCTGTGGGCGGCACCGGAGCGCCCGCCTGCGGTCCGACGGGTCGGTAGGGCGGCAACGGCCGCGAGGGCTCCCCTGTGGGTGCCTGGTAGTTCTCGCTCACGTCATTCCCTCCACGTGGTCACCTGGTTCCCCCTGCACGGACGTGCGGGTACCGGGCCTTCGGTCTGGACCGTTCATCGGCGGAGCGCATGCCCGACTTGAGGCATGCGCACCCGCCACTGCCTACGTGACGACGACGCGCAGGATCTCCTCGATGGAGGTCTGCCCGAGCGCGACCTTGTGCCAGCCGTCGTCGCGCAGCGGGATCATGCCCTGCTTGACGGCGGTCGCCGCGATGTCCGCCGACGACGAGTGAGCCACGGCGTGGCGCTCGATCTCCTCGGTGACGCGCATGACCTCGTGCAGCGCGAGCCGCCCCCGGTAGCCGGTCTTGGAGCAGGTCACGCAACCGACCCGGCGCATGAGCTCGGGCAGGGGCTCGCCGTCCATCCACGGGAACCGCGCGGCCAGCAGCTCCTGGGGCGTCGGGGTGTACGCCTCCTTGCACTTGCTGCAGAGCCGACGGGCGAGCCGCTGGGCCACCACCGCGTCCAGGGCGGAGCCGACGAGGAACGGCTCGATGCCCATCTCCGTGAGGCGGGTGATGGCCGACGGCGCGTCGTTGGTGTGCAGCGTGGAGAGCACGAGGTGACCGGTCAGGGCGGCCTCGATGGCGATCTGCGCGGTCTCGTGGTCGCGGATCTCACCGAGCAGGACGACGTCGGGGTCGGACCGCAGGATCGACCGCAGGGCCCCGGCGAAGGTCAGGCCGGCCTTGGGGTTCACCTGTACCTGGTTGATGCCGGCCAGCCGGTACTCGACCGGGTCCTCGACCGTGATGACGTTGATCTCCGGCTTGGAGACGGCGTTCAGCGTCGCGTACAGCGTCGTCGACTTGCCGGACCCCGTCGGCCCCGTGACCAGGATCATCCCGTACGGCTTGGTGTACGACTCCTTGTAGACCTCGTAGTTGGTCTCGAGGAACGACAGGTCGCGCAGGTCGAGGCTCGCGGTGGAGTTGTCCAGGATCCGCATGACGATCTTCTCGCCCCACACCGTCGGCAGCGTCGCGACGCGGAGGTCGATCTTGCGGCCGTTGTGCACCACCGACATGCGGCCGTCCTGCGGCTTGCGGCGCTCGGCGATGTCGATGTCGCTCATGATCTTCACGCGGCTGATCACACCGCCGGTGATCTGCTTCGGGGCGCGCTGCGTCTCGTGCAGCACGCCGTCGATCCGGTAGCGGACCCGCAGGTCGTGCTCGGACGGCTCGATGTGGATGTCCGACGCGCGGTCGGTGATCGCCTGCGTCACCAGCAGGTTGACGAACCGCACGATCGGCGCGTCCTCGTTGCCGATCTCCGCCATCTTGGAGAGGTCGGCCTCGGTCTCCGCCTCGGCGTCCTCGAACGCCTGCGAGAGGTCCTCCATCTCGTCGTCGGCGCGGCAGAACCGGTCGATGGCGCGCAGGAGGTTGTCGTGCGTCGCGATGACCGGGATCACGGGCATGCGCGAGACGTTGCGGACGTCGTCGACCGCCATGACGTTGCCGGGGTCGGAGGTGGCGAGCACGATCGAGCCGCCCTCGATGGCCACCGGCAGCACCGAGTACCGGCGGCACAGCGCGCCCGGCACCAGGGCGACGGCCACACGGTCAACGGGGTAGTCGTCGAGGTCGACGAAGTCCATGCCCACCTGGTTGGCGAGCGCCTTCACCAGCTGGCTCTCGGTGAGCACCCCCAGCTCGACCAGCGTGCGGCCGAGTGTCGAGCCTCGGGCCAGGGTCTCGTCGAGCGCCGCGAGCAGCTGCGCCTCCGTGACGAGGCCGTCATCGAGCAGGATCTCCCCGAGCTGCTTCACGCGCGTCCCTCCGGTCGAGCCGGCGGCCGGGTGCTGGCCGCGCGGATGTCTCCAGGAGGCATCGGCAGGAACGCCGACGCGCCTGAGCGAGTCAGGTGGTGAGTTTGTCCTCAAGCGCCGCCGCCATCGCGGCCAGCGGGGCGGGGTGTCCCGTCATCAGCCGCACCTGCTCGGCGGCCTGGTGCAGCAGCATCTGCTCCCCTCCGACCACCGCTCCCCCGGCGGCGGCCCAGGCGACCGACAGCGCGGTGGGGCGCGGGTCGTAGGCGACGTCGAGCAGGGTGCCGGTGGCTTGCGTGAGCTCCGCGGCCAGGTCGTCCGCGGCGTGCGGCGGGAGGGTGGAGACGACGACGTCGGCCCGGCCGATCTCCGCCGCCGCGGCGTCGAGCGTCCGATACACCGGCGTGACCCCCATCCTGTGCGCGGCGCGCATGAGCGCCCCCGCCCGTGCGACGGCGCGCACGTAGACGACCGGCGAGGTGCAGCCCAGCTGCGCGAGCGCGGCAAGCGTCGAGGAGGCGGTCGCCCCGGCGCCGAGCACCGCGGCGCTCGAGACCGGGCCGCCGAGGTCCAGGGCGGCGACGATCCCGTGCACGTCGGTGTTCGCCCCCACGAGCGTGCGCCCCTGGACCAGCACCGTGTTGACGGCGCCGACCACCTCCGCGAGCGGCTCGACGTGGTCGAGCAGCGGGAGCACCGTCTGCTTCAGGGGCATCGTCAGGCTCAGTCCGGCCCAGGCCTCGTCGAGACCGCGGACGAACCCGGGGAGCTGCTCCTCGGTGACGTCGACCGCGTCGTACTGCCAGCCGTCGAGACCGAGCGCGGCGTAGGCGGCGCGGTGCAGCGTCGGTGACAGCGAGTGCGCCACCGGGTGCCCGAGCACCGCCGCCCGCCGCGGGGCGGAGGAGGTCACTACCCGTTCGCCGCCTGCCACTCGCGCAGCTTCTGCACGTTAGCGGTGTGGTCCGCGAGGGTCGACGCGAACAGGGTCTCGCCCGACTCCAGGTTGACCGTCACCCAGAAGAGCCAGTCGCCCTCCGCCGGCGCCATCACCGCGTCGATCGAGGCGGCGCCAGGTGACGCGATCGGGGTGGGCGGCAGACCGAGGAACTTGTAGGTGTTGTACGGGTTGCTCGCGTCCTGGGTGTCGGCCGTCGTCAGGCCCGTGCCGGGCTTGCCGAGGCCGTACGCGACGGACGAGTCGATGTCGAGCGGCATCTCCTTGTCCAGCCGGTTCTCGATCGCGCGGGCGACCTTGGGCCGGTCCTCCGCGAGTCGCGCCTCGCGCTCGACCAGGGACGCCTTGTTCAGCACCGTGCTCCACTGGTCCTGCGGGATGCCCTTCTGCGTGAGCACCGAGACGGTCTGCGCGGTCATCTGGCTCAGGATGCTCCCGGGGGTGGCACCGGGCTCGATGTCGTACGTGGCGGGGAAGAGCCAGCCCTCGGCGTTGCCGCCGGCCTCGGCGGGCAGCCCGATGGCGGCGGGGTCGGCGATCGCCGCCTTGACCTCCTCCACCGGGAAGGCCATCTTCTCGCTGAGCTTCGTCGCGATCTGGTCCTTGGTGAGCCCCTCAGGGATGTTCAGTGTGAACGAGACGCGGCTCGACGGGTCGAGCAGCGCCGCGACGGCGTCCACCGCGCTGATCTCGAGCAGCAGCTTGTACGTCCCCGGCTGGATCGAGGATGCCTGGGGGTTGGCCGCGAACGCCTCGTTGAACGCCTTGGCCGTGGCGACGACGCCGGCGTCCGCCAGCGTCGTGGCCATGTCCGAGCCGGTGTCGCCGGGCTTGATGACGACGTCCACGCTGCCGTGGCCGACGCCGCTGTAGTCCTCGACACCGCCGTCGGCGCCGGAGCC
Organism: uncultured Cellulomonas sp.; assembly: GCF_963527515.1. Taxonomy (NCBI): domain Bacteria; kingdom Bacillati; phylum Actinomycetota; class Actinomycetes; order Micrococcales; family Cellulomonadaceae; genus Cellulomonas; species uncultured Cellulomonas sp. The sequence goes on from NZ_CAURTV010000058.1 coordinate 3,897, forward strand.
GCCCTGGAACATGCCGCCCATGAGCTCGACGACCACATAGGCCGCACCGGCGACCATGAGCAGCGCCACGACGAGCACCCAGATCGAGCGCCGACGCCGGCGCTTGCGCTCGCGCATCTCCTTGGCACGGCCTCGGGCGCGCTGCGGACGGTGCTCCGCGGACGCGACACGGGTGTCACCACCGAAAAGGTCGCTCACCTCGTCACTCCGTTCCACAGGGGCCCAACGGTCGGTCTGGCTGTCGGTCACTCGCGCGTCACTCCACAGTCGTCCGTGCGTCGCCCGCAGCCCCCCCGCGCGCCACTGGAGCATGCTGTGCTGGGTCGACGGCGACCCTTTCACCGGGACGTCGCCCCGTCGCACGCTCCGCGTCCAGCGCGGACTGCAAGATCACCACCGCGGCCGCCTGGTCGACGACCTGCCGGTGGCTGCGCCCGGATCGGCCGGACGCATGCAGCGCCTGATGGGCGGACACCGTGCTCATCCGCTCGTCGACCAACCGCACCGGAATAGGTGCGACGGCCTGCGCCAGTTGGACAGCGTACGCGCGCGCGGCGCCCGATGCGGCACCTTCCGCGCCCGACAGATGCATGGGAAGCCCGACGTACACAACTCCCACACGTCGCTCCTGCACCTCGTGCACCACCTGGGCGAGGTCGGCGGGCAGGCGCCCCTTCTTGGCCGTGGCGCGCGCGAGCGTCGCCACCGGGGTGGCGATCAGCCCGTCCGGGTCGCTGCCCGCGAGCCCCACCCGCACGGACCCGACGTCGACGGCGAGCCGTGCGCCCCGGACGACGGCCTCCTCGGCACCCGGTGCGGACGGCACGTCAGCCACTCACCGCCGTGGTGACCGCGGCGAGCGCCTCCGGCAGCCGGGCGGCGTCCGTCCCGCCACCCTGGGCCAGGTCGTCCTTGCCGCCGCCACCGCCGCCGAGGATGCCGGACGCGGTCCGGACGAGTGCTCCCGCACGCACCCCACGCTCGCGCGCTTCGGCGTTGGTGGCCACGACGACGACCGGCCGCCCCTTGGTCACGCCGCCGATCGCGACGACCGCGGGTGCCGACTCACCGAGACGGGACCGGATGTCGAGCACGAGGGCGCGCAGCTCGTCGCCCGCCACCTCGCCCGCGTCGTGCGTGACCACGCGGGTCTCCCCCACGGTGCTCGCGCCCGCCGCCAGCGCCCCCGCCTGGGCGAGCAAGGTCGCCTGGCGGAGCGCGGCGAGCTCCTTCTCGGAGTCCTTGAGCTTGTTGAGCAGAGCGGACACCCGCTCGGAGAGCTCGTCGGGACGCGCTCCGAGCAGGCCGGAGAGCTGCCCGACGAGCGCGCGCTCCTTCGCCTGGTACCCGTACGCCCCCGCGCCGACCAGCGCGTCGACACGACGCACGCCGGAGCCGATCGCCGACTCGGACAGCAGGGTGACCAGGCCGAGCTCGCCCGACCGCTTGACGTGCGTGCCCGCGCACAGCTCGAGCGACCAGCCGTCGCCGATGTCGACGACGCGGACCTCGTCGCCGTACTTCTCACCGAAGAGCGCCATCGCACCGCGCCCACGTGCCTCGTCGATCCGCATGACCGAGTCGGTGACCTCGAGGTCGTCCTGCAGCCGCTCGTTGACGCGCGCCTCGATCTCCGCGACGACCTCGGACGGCGTCGCCGAGGGCGAACGGAAGTCGAACCGCAGGCGGCTCGGCGCGTTGAGCGAGCCGGCCTGCGTGGCACCCTCTCCCACGGACTCGTGCAGCGCCTTGTGCACCAGGTGCGTCGCGGTGTGGGCGCGGGCGATCGCGCGGCGGCGGTCGAGGTCGATGCTCGCCGTGCCGTGCTCGCCGAAGGTGACCGTGCCGTCGACGAGCCGGCCGTGGTGCACCGACAAGCCCTTGACCGGCGCCTGCACGTCGTCGACCTCGATGCGTGCCCCGCCGTCGAGCACGATGACGCCGGTGTCCGCCTGCTGGCCGCCCGCCTCGGCGTAGAAGGGGGTCACGTCGAGGACGACCTCGACGTCCGCGGGCGCGGTCGCCGCCGGCGCCGGGACGCCGTCGACCAGCAGCCCGACGACGCGCGAGCGCGCGGTCGCGTCCGTGTAGCCGATGAACTGGACCGGCTTGGCGGTCTCCGTGCTGAGCGTGCTGTGCAGCTCCTGGTAGGCAGCCGTGTCCGCACGGCCCGCGCGCTTGGCCAGCGCGTCCGCCCGTGCGCGGTCCCGCTGCTCCTTCATCAGGGTGCGGAACGCGGTCTCGTCGACAGAGACGCCCTGCTCGGCCGCCATCTCGAGCGTGAGGTCGATGGGGAAGCCGTAGGTGTCGTGCAGCTGGAACGCCTGCGAACCCGTCAGCACCGGTGCGGGAGTCGACTTCGCCGCCTGCACGGCGGTGTCCAGGATCGTCGTCCCCGCCGCGAGGGTGCGCCGGAACGTGTCCTCCTCCGCGTACGCGACCTGGCTGATCTTGGCGAAGTTCGCGGCGAGCTCCGGGTACGACGGGCTCATCGCGTCCTTGCTCAGCGGGAGCAGGGTCGGCAGCGCGAGGTCGTCGACGCCGAGCAGCCGCATCGACCGGATCGAGCGGCGCAGCAGCCGGCGCAGGACGTAGCCACGGCCCTCGTTGGACGGGGTGACCCCGTCGCCCATGAGCATGAGCGCGCTGCGGACGTGGTCGGCGACGACGCGCATCCGGACGTCGTCGTCGTGCACCGCCCCGTACCGCTTGCCGGACAGCTCCTGCGCGCCCTGGATGACCGGGAACACCTCGTCGATCTCGTACAGGTTGTCGACTCCCTGCAGCAGGTAGGCGACCCGCTCCAGGCCCATGCCGGTGTCGATGTTCTTCTGCTTGAGGTCGCCGAGGATCGGGAAGTTCTCCTTGCCGCCCCCGTCACCGCGCTCGTACTGCATGAAGACGAGGTTCCAGATCTCGAGGTAGCGGTCCTCGTCCACCACCGGGCCACCCTCGGCGCCGTACTCGGGCCCGCGGTCCACGTAGATCTCCGAGCAGGGACCCGAGGGGCCGCGCGCGCCGGTGGACCAGAAGTTGTCCTTCCACCCGCGGCGCTGGATCCGCTCCTCGGGCAGGCCCGCGATCTGCTTCCACAGGTCGGCCGCCTCGTCGTCGTCGTGGAAGACGGTCACCCAGATGGTGTCGGGGTCGAAGCCGAAGCCGCCCGCCTCCCGCGACCCGGTGACGAGCTCCCAGGCGTAGGTGATCGCGCCTTCCTTGAAGTAGTCCCCGAACGAGAAGTTGCCGTTCATCTGGAAGAACGTGCCGTGTCGGGTGGTCTTGCCGACCTCCTCGATGTCGAGGGTGCGCACGCACTTCTGCACGCTGGTGGCGCGGGGCCACGGCGGCGTCTGCTCCCCCAGCATGTACGGGATGAAGGGCACCATCCCGGCGATGACGAACAGGGTCGACGGGTCGGGCGAGATCAGCGAGGCCGAGGGGACGACGGCGTGGCCCTTGCCCTCGAAGTAGTCGAGCCAGCGCTGGCGGATCTCGGCGGTACGCATCGGTGTCCTCGTCGTTCTGTGGTCGGGTCGTGCCTAGAAGAAGGTGTAGCCGTCGTCGTCGTCGGGGTCGTCGGTGGGACCGGCCCAGTCGCGCTCACCGCGGCGGGAGGACCACGAACGGCGCAGGTTCTCGACGCGCTCGGGCCGCTGTGCGCGGAGAGCCTCGACGTCGACGTCGCCCACGAGGTCCTGCCGGAGCTGCTGCTCGCGCTCGGCCATCCCTGCCAGGAACTCGCTCTTGAGCGTGGCCACCGCGTGCGAGACCCGCTGGACACCGTCGATGGCGTCGGTCGTCCCCGCCGGCAGGTAGGTCTCGACGACCGTGCGCCCCTTGCGCAGGACGACGACCGTGACGACGACCCCGACGGCCAGCCAGGTGAGGCGACGGGCCATCATCGGCTCCGGCGCGCGCTCGCCGCGAGCCCGGAGAGCGCCCGGCGCACCCCGTACGAGAAGGCGGCGACCTTGATCATCGGGGAGCCGACCGTGGCGGCGAACAGGGACGTCAGCGCGGAGACGTTCTCCGACACCTGGGCGGCCGCCGTCGTCACCGTGTCGATGTTCGCGAGCTGGCCGTTGGACGACGCCACGAGCGTGGCCGTCTCGTCCAGCACGGGCACCGTGTGGTCGGTGATCTCCTTGACCGAGGTGCGCGCCTCGTCCAGCACGCGTCCCAGCTTGACCAGCGGGACCGCCAAGAAGCCCACGAGCAGCACGAACGCGATCGCGGCGATCAGTCCCGCGACGTCACCCACCGACATGTCAGCCTCCTGGTCCTGGGGTCGTCGACCCCGCCGAAACCCTACCTGTCCCGAACGCACGGACGCCCCGCTGCGCAGGTGCGCGGCGGGGCGTCCGTGAGGAGATCGGATCAGCGGGCGTAGTACTCGACGACCAGCTGGACCTCGCACGTCACGGGGATCTCCGCGCGCTTGGGGGCGCGGACCAGGACGGAGCTGAGCTTCTCCAGCTGCACGTCGAGGTAGCCCGGGACCGTCGGGAGGACGTCGCGGTGCGCACCGGCGGCGGCGACCTGGAACGGCACGGTGGCCTGGCTCTTCGGCTTGACCTGGAGGGTCTGCCCCGGCTTCACGCGGAAGGAGGGACGGTCCACGATCTTGCCGTCGACGAGCATGTGGCGGTGCACGACGACCTGGCGGGCCTGCAGGATGGTGCGGGCGAAGCCGGAGCGCAGGACGAGGGCGTCGAGACGCGTCTCGAGGTTCTCGACGAGCGCCTCACCGGTCAGGCCCGGGGCCTTGCGGGCGTCCTCGTACGCACGAGCCATCTGCTTCTCGCGCAGGGCGTACTGGGCGCGCAGGCGCTGCTTCTCACGGAGGCGGACCGCGTAGTCCGACTCGGTGCGGCGGCGCGCACGGCCGTGCTCGCCGGGGGGGTACGGCCGCTTCTCGAAGTGCTTGACGGCCTTGGGCGTCAGCGCGAGGCCGAGGGCGCGGGAAAGGCGCACCTGGCGACGCGAGCGGGTCACGCTGCTCACAGAGTTACTTCCTGTCGTTGGAGACGTCACACCCGAAGTCGGAGAGCTCCGCCGGGCGTGGGGCCGACCGTGTGTGCGTCGTGTCTTGTTCCGACGCTGGCTAAGGCCCCAGGTGGCCGTCCGGACCGGGGGGATGCAAGCACACTCCCGCGGACGACCGTGACACTCTACCCTGCGCCGGCGGTGAAACCCGAATCAGCCCTGCTCGTCGAGGATCGCGCGGATGCGCTCCAGCCTCTCGGTCACCTGACGCTCGTACCCGCGGTCGCTGGGCTCGTAGTAGCGCGTGCCCACCAGCTCGTCGGGCAGGTACTGCTGGGCGGCCACGGCGTGCGGCTGGTCGTGCGCGTACAGGTAGGTCGTCCCGTGACCCAGCTGCTTGGCGCCCGGGTAGTGCGCGTCGCGCAGGTGGCTCGGCACGGAGCCGATGCGCCCCGCGCGCACGTCCGCCAGCGCGCGGTCGATGCCGGTGTAGGCGGCGTTCGACTTCGGGGCCGTGGCCAGGTGCACGACCGCCTCCGCCAGGATGATCCGCGCCTCGGGCATGCCGATCAGCGCCACGGCCTGCGCGGCCGCGACCGCCGTCTGCAGCGCGCTGGGGTCCGCCATCCCGACGTCCTCGGCCGCGGCGATCACGATCCGGCGCGCGATGAACCGGGGGTCCTCCCCCGCCGCGATCATCCGGGCCAGGTAGTGCAGGGAGGCGTCCACGTCGGAGCCGCGCATCGACTTGATGAACGCGCTGATCACGTCGTAGTGCTGATCCCCGTCGCGGTCGTAGCGCACCGCGGCGACGTCGATGGCCCGCTCCATCGTCGCGAGGTCGACGAGGACCGGCGGGACGGCGTCGTCCTCGGACAGGGCGGACCCGGCGGCGGCCTCCAGGATGGTGAGCGCCTTGCGCGCGTCGCCGCCCGCCAGCCGGAGCAGGTGGTCCTCGGCGTCGTCGGAGAGCGTGATGGACCCGTCCAGGCCGCGCTCGTCCTCGACCGCGCGACGGACCAGCCGGCGGACGTCCTCGGTGTCCAACGGCTGCAGGGTGAGCAGGAGGGAGCGGGACAGCAGCGGGGAGTTCACCGAGAACGACGGGTTCTCCGTGGTGGCCGCCACCAGGGTCACCCAGCGGTTCTCCACGCTGGGCAGCAGGGCGTCCTGCTGGGCCTTGGTGAACCGGTGCACCTCGTCGATGAACAGCACGGTCTCGGTGCCGTCCGTGGCGAGCCGGCGGCGGGCGTCCTCGATCACGGCGCGCACGTCCTTGACCCCCGCGGTGACCGCGGAGAGCTCGACGAACCGGCGCCCGGACGTGGCGGCGATGAGGTAGGCGAGGGTCGTCTTGCCGGTGCCGGGCGGGCCCCAGAGGACGACCGACGTGGGAGCGGCGCGACGGGCCGCCTCGTTGGCCGGTTCCACCAGACGTCGCAGCGGGGAGCCACCGACGAGCAGGTGCTCCTGGCCGGCGACCTCACCCAGGTCCCGCGGTCGCATGCGGACGGCGAGCGGTGCGCCGGCCCCGACGGCGGGCAGGCCGGTGGCCGTCGACGTCACCGCATCGAACAGGTCCATGCGGGCAGGGTACGCACGCGGACCGACGTCCGAGGCACCCGGTCGGGCCCGTCCGGCGACACCGTGTGCGCGACAGCCGTTCCACCTGCGACGATGGCCCGCGTGTTCGCCCGCGTAGGCCGTACCGTCGCCCACCACCCGCGCCTCACCGTCGTCGCGTGGCTGGTGCTCGCCGTGCTCGGGTACGGCCTGGCCGTCCTCGGGGTGCACGGGGAGAACCTCTTCGACCGGCTGAGCACGAGCGCCCCGTCGGTCCCCGGGTCGGAGAGCGCCGAGGGCGGTCGGATCCTCGGCGAGGCCGACGACAGCGGCCCCTCGCTCACGCTGGTGCTCGAGGGTGTCGACCCGCTGGACCCGGACGTGGCCGCGGCACTCGCCCCGGCGCGGGCCGAGCTTGCCGCGATCGACGGCGTCGTGTCGGTCATCGACCCCCTGGCCCTCCCGGAGGGTGCCGCCAACGCGGCTGCCGCACCCCTGGTGGCCAAGGGCGGGGCCGGGTTCCTGGTCGTCGTCGAGCTGGCACCCGACCTGCCCGACGAGCAGACGGTCTTCGACGAGGTGAGGGACCGGCTCGACGCCGTCCCGACGGACCTGGCAGCCGTGGCGCCCGACGTGACCGGACGCATCGGCGGCACCAACCTGATCGTCCGTGCGATCACCGACCAGGTGAAGACCGACCTGCGCACGGGCGAGACCATCGCCCTGCCGATCGCGCTGGTCATCATGGTGCTGGTCTTCGGCGGCTTCCTCGCCGCCTCCATGCCGATGGTCGGGGCGATCGCGTCCATCGCCGGGGGTCTCGCGGCGCTGCTCGGCTTCTCCTACCTGATCGACATGGACTCGTCCGTCGTCAACGTCGTCACCGTGCTCGGGCTCGGCCTCTCGATCGACTGGGGCCTGCTGATGGTGTCCCGGTTCCGGGAGGAGCTGCACCATCTCGTCGACGACGACGGGGGCGCCCGGAGCCGCCGCCGCCGTGGTGACGGCGCCGTGCTGACCGCGATCGAGCGCACCATGTCGACCGCCGGGCGCACGGTGACGTTCTCGGCGCTCATCATCGCGATCTCCATCGCGGGGCTGCTCGTCTTCCAACCGCCGATCCTCCGGGCCTTCGGTGCGGCCGGGGTCGCCGTGGTCGTCGTCGCCATGGCCACCGCCCTGACCCTGGTCCCGGCACTGCTCGTCCTCGCCGGGCGGCGACTCATCCGGCCGAGCGTCCTCTCGCGGATCCCCGGGCTGCGCGGGATCCTCGCGCGCACGGCCGACGTGCAGACCGAGGAGGGGCTCTTCTCGCGCCTCGCGGGCCGCGTGCAACGACGTCCGTGGATGGTCCTCGTCGCGTGCCTCGCGGTGCTCGGGATCCTCGCCCTGCCGCTCGCCCACCTCGAGCTGCGGAACTCCACGACGGAGCTGCTGCCGCAGGGCAGCGCCCAGCGCGAGTTCGTCGACGCGCTCGCCCGCGACTACCCGGACTCGACCACGCCGGCCGTCACCGTCGTCACCCAGACGTCGCTCGCGGAGGCGACCGAGTGGGCCGCCACGCTCGAGGAGCTCGACGGCGTCGCCACCGTCGACCCACCTTCCCCGGTCGACTCGTACGTCGTGATCGGAGTGCGTCCCGACACCGACGACCCCGGCGACGCGGTGTCCCGGGGCGTCGTGCACGAGGTGCGCGAGCTCGACGCACCGTTCCCCACCTGGGTGACCGGCAGGGCCGCCTCGCAGATCGACTTCACCGCCGCGGTCGTCGACCGGGCACCCTGGGCGATCGGGATCGTCGCGGTCACGACGCTGGTCCTGCTCTTCCTCATGACCGGGTCCATCGTCGTCCCGGTCAAGGCGCTGCTCACGAACACGATCTCGCTGGCGGCGTCGCTGGGCGTGCTCGTCTGGGTGTTCCAGGACGGGCACCTGTCGGGGCTCCTCGACTTCACGCCGACCGGCGGGATCGAGACCTACGTGGTCGTCCTCGTCGTGGCGTTCGCGTTCGGGCTCGCCATGGACTACGAGGTCTTCCTGCTGTCCCGGATCAAGGAGCTGGTCGACCAGGGCGTCCCCAACGACGACGCCGTCCGCCTGGGTCTGCAGCGGTCGGGCCGCATCATCACCTCGGCCGCCCTGATCGTCATCGTCGTGTTCGCCGGCTTCGTCGCCGGCCAGCTGCTGGTGATCAAGGAGGTCGGGTTCTCCCTGGCCGTCGCGGTGCTCATCGACGCGACCCTCGTGCGCATGCTGCTGGTCCCGGCGACCATGACCCTCCTGGGGCGCGCGAACTGGTGGGCGCCCGGGTTCCTGCGTCGCGCCTACGAGCGCACGTCGCTCAGCCACTGAGGAACGCCGTGCGCCACGGTGTCGAAGTCGACCGCGTGCCCTACCTCGCTGCGCGCCGACGTGCCCGCGGGGCCACCGTCGCGTTCCTCCTGCCGGCCGCGGTCCTGGCTCGCTCGATCACCGTGCTGGGCGGTCTGGACGGGGCAGCACCGGTCGCGGTCCTGCCGTTCCTCGCGTTGTGCGGCCTGTGCGTCGTGGGCTGGTTCGTTCTCGGCCGCCTGTGGAGGCGGGTCGGCGACCTGCGGCCCGTCACCCTCTCGATCGAGGCCGGCGACGGCGCGCTGCAGGGCACGCCGGAGCGCGACGGGGCGTCGGGCAGCCATCTGTCCTTGAGCGGTGAGGTCGCCCCGCCGACGCGGTGGTGAGGCGTCGCTCGGCGCACGGGTGAACACGGTGCGGCGTCCAGACCACCGTTGCTACGGTGCAGGCCCTTCTGGCCGTCGCAGGGAGCAGGCATGACCTGGCACGACGTGCTCGGTGTCCGGTGGACCTGGCGCCCGCACCGCGCTGTTCGACTCGTCGTGGCCACCGCGATCACCGTCGTGGTGGTGGGCTCGCTCCTGTTCACGCTCGTCTACCTCTGCCTGTGGATCGGCATCGGCTGGACGGGGATCCTCCTCGGCGCCGCGTTGCTGTTCCTCTGGATCTCCGAGAAGTGGTGGATCGTCGTCGAACCCGACAACCTGCTGCTGTGGCTGAAGTTCCTGCCGGGCATCTGGTCGTGGGTGCACGACGACGACGAGGCACCGCTCCGGGGCGAGGTGCTCGCGCCCCCCGCCCCGGTGCGGACCAACCCCTCGATCTCGCAGGAGAAGTGGCCCACGCGCCCGTGGTGACCCCTCCGCACGGCCGCTGACCAGAAGGTCAGGCCTCGGTGACGACCTTCGGCTTGGCGTCGACGCCGGCCTCGCGGCGCTGCTCGGGCGTGATGGGTGCCGGGGCAGCCGTGAGCGGGTCGAACCCGCCGCCCGACTTCGGGAACGCGATGACGTCGCGGATCGAGTCCGAGCCGGTCAGGAGGGCCAGGATGCGGTCCCAGCCGAACGCGATCCCACCGTGCGGCGGCGCGCCGAACTGGAACGCGGTGAGCAGGAAGCCGAACTTCTCCTGCGCCTCGTCGGGGCCGATGCCCATGACCTCGAACACGCGCTCCTGCACGTCACGGCGGTGGATACGGATGGAGCCGCCGCCGATCTCGTTGCCGTTGCACACGATGTCGTACGCGTACGCCAGAGCCGCGCCGGGGTCCTGCTCGAACGTGTCGATCCACTCCGGCGTCGGGGACGTGAACGCGTGGTGCACGGCGGTCCAGGCGCCACCGCCGACGGCCACGTCGTCGTCCTCGCCGGTCGGCTTGAACAGCGGGGCGTCGACCACCCAGACGAACTTCCACTCGTTCTCGTCGATCAGGCCACCGCGACGACCGATCTCGAGGCGTGCGGCGCCGAGCAGGGCGCGGGCGTCGTTCACCGGGCCGGCCGCGAAGAAGACCGCGTCGCCGGGGTTGGCGCCGACGGCCGCCACCAGACCGGCGCGCTCCGCGTCCGAGAGGTTCTTCGCCACCGGACCGCCGAGCTCGCCGTCCTCGCCGACGGTGACGTACGCGAGACCCTTGGCGCCGCGCTGCTTGGCCCACTCCTGCCAGGCGTCGAACCCGCGCCTGGGCGTCGAGCCTCCGCCCGGCTGCACGACCGCACCGACGTAGGGCGCCTGGAACACGCGGAAGGGCGTCTCGGCGAAGTACTCGGTCAGCTCGACCAGCTCGAGGCCGAACCGCAGGTCGGGCTTGTCGTTGCCGTAACGCGCCATGGAGTCCGCGAACGTGATCCGCGGGATCGGCGTGGGGATGGTGACGCCGATGAGCTCCCAGAGCGCCACCAGGATCTGCTCGCCGAGCGCGATCACGTCGTCCTGCTCCACGAAGCTCAGCTCGACGTCGAGCTGGGTGAACTCCGGCTGGCGGTCCGCGCGGAAGTCCTCGTCCCGGTAGCACCGGGCGATCTGGTAGTACCGCTCGAGCCCGCCGACCATGAGCAGCTGCTTGAACAGCTGCGGCGACTGCGGCAGGGCGTACCAGGAGCCGGGCGCCAGGCGCGCAGGCACGAGGAAGTCGCGGGCGCCCTCGGGGGTGGAGCGGGTGAGCGTCGGGGTCTCGACCTCGACGAAGTCCTGCGCGTCGAGCACGCGCCGAGCGGCCTGGTTCGCCTTGGCCCGCAGGCGCATGGCCCGCGCGGGCGCCGGGCGGCGCAGGTCGAGGTAGCGGTACTTGAGGCGCGCCTCCTCGCCGATCGTCTCGTCGAGGGACGACGACACCTGGAACGGCAGCGGCTCCGACTCGTTGAGCACGACGACCTGCGCGGCGACGAGCTCCACCTCGCCGGTGGCCAGGTTCGCGTTCTCGTTGCCGGCGGGGCGACGGCCGACCTCACCGGTCACCTGCAGCACGTACTCCGCGCGCAGCCCGTGCGCGACGGCCTCGTCCCGGATGACGACCTGGGCGATCCCCGAGGCGTCCCGCAGGTCCACGAACGCCACCCCACCGTGATCGCGGCGCCGGTCCACCCAGCCCGTGAGGGTGACGGTGGTGCCGATGTGCTCGGCTCGCAGCGAGCCGGCCGTGTGGGTGCGGAGCACGGAAGGTCCTTCGGGGTTCGAGGGTGGGAGCGCCCGGCGGACGCCCGCACGATCTTAGTGCCCGTGCTGCGGGGGGCCCGCCGACAATTCGATCGTCGTCCGGACGCGTGTGACCGCGGGCGCCGCCGGGACGGAGGAGAAGCCGAAGCGGACCGGCGGCTCCACCGGCGTGAGCTGCCCCAGGTCCTGCGAGCCCCACAGCACCCGGACCGCCGTGATCGCGTGCTGGTCGGTGGCGGTGTACCACTCGCGCCGCCCCTGACCCGCCGTGCCGCGGGTCCGGACGCCGTCGAGGAGCAGCCGCGCGACGGGGTCCACCGCCGTGGCGACGAGGGGCGCCACGGCAGGGTGCCGTGGGACGACCGCGAGCAGCCGGCCGGTCGGCGTGCGGGCTCCCAGGCCGATGTCGGCGGTCAGCGGGCCCGCGCGCACGCTCCACCGGCGCCGGCCCTCGTCGGCCCGCAGGCTGACGGGGACCACGTGCACGGCGTCGAAGGCGTAGGTGGTCTGGACGAGCTCGGCGACGTCCGTCCGCGGGGCCAGCAGCAGACGGGTGCCGTCCGCTCGTTCGACCATCACGTCGCTGAACGCCCCGAGCGGCGAGGCGAGCCAGCGCCCGACGACGACACGCGTGCCCTCGGTCGTGCCGAACCCGGCGATGTGCCCGTCGAACGCGAGGCGCCGCGGCCCCGGCACAGCCGGCGCGGACCTCACGGCGCGCGCGTCACCAGCGCCTGGACCTCGGCCACGCGGACCGAGACCTCTGCCCACGGCGACTCCAGGGCGTCCGGCGTGCCGGGCAGGACCAACGGCGCGCCGTTGATCTCGAACCGCACGTCGTACAGCAGCCGGGCGCGGGCGGTGTAGGACGGCACGCCGTCCCCGCCGGCGGGCTGGCGCGCCGACGACCGGACGTAGGTGTGCGAGCACGCCGCCGACGCGGAGACCGACCACGGGCACGTCCGCGTGCCCGAGCCGTCGCCCGGGTCCAGCTCGATGCCGCTGGGCGTGCCGATGGCCACGACGCCGAGGGCGGCGGTGCCGCTGATGTCCGCGGGGCCGGCGGGGTCCACCCAGTACCAGGTGGGGATGCCGACCACGGCCTGCTGCGGGGGGTTCACGCCGATGCTGAACGCCGGTGTGGCGAGCGCCCCGAAGGCCTGCTGCGCGAGCTCGCCCAGCGTCGGTCCCGTGGTCTCCCGCCACGAGTAACCGGAGAGCGGGTGCCCGTCGTCCTCGTCGCAGCGCTGGTACACCCAGATCGCCTCGGGCGACGGCTTGCCTGCCTCCTCCGCCGCGGTCGGCGGGACAGCCGCCGGGATGTTGCTCCAGCACCCGACCGACCCGATGCAGTAGTCCTGCAGACCCGTGAGCGTGCAGCTCGGACCGCCCGAACCGCCCGTGCCGCCGCCCGGGTCGGTCGGCTCGCCGTCGCACACCGTCTTGTAGAGGAGGTTGCCGTCCTTGTCGACCCCGACGATCTGCGACGAGCACGCCGCCTGTGCCGGAGCGGCGAACGCGACGGCACCGACGAGAAGCAGGGCCACGAGGGTCACTGCCCTCCAGAGCGTCAGCACGTGAACTCTGCCGGGGGCACGAAGGCGTCGACCACCACCCACGAGGCGTCCCGGCGCTCGAACGCCAGGCCGTTGGGCTGGACCAGCGAGACGCCGGGTGCCACGGTCTGGCCCGGCACGGTCCACGTGGAGTTGTCCGTGCACACCCACACGGTCGCCGTGTCACCCGTCACCGTGAGCTGCTGCCCCGAGAACGTGGGCTGTCCCTCGCGCACGATGCCGTTCGCCTGGAAGTCGCGACCGACGGCGAGGGCGCCCTCCACGAGGCCACCCTCGGCGACGCCGGTGAACAGGGCGGGATCGGGGTTGCCGCGCTGGACCTCGACGACGGCGGCCCAGTAACGGTCGAACGCGGCCTGGACAGCTGCCTCGTCGTCGACGGTGGGCGTGGGCGTCGGGGTCGGGGACGACGAGGCCGGCGTGGACCCGGTCGGGCTCGCCGACGGCTCCGGGGACGGCGAGGTGCACGCCGTGAGGCCCCCCGCGGCGAGCAGGACGACCGCGAGGCTCACCAGCGGAGTCAGAGGCCGTTGCATGTCTGGCACCCTAACCGGGCGGCGCCCGGTGCGCAGACCCGTGCCGAGCGGCGCGCGCGTTCGTCCGAATGCGGGAAGCCGACGCACAAACGGGCGATGCGTGCCAAAGTGGTCCGGTCACCTTTCTGACACAGAACAGACTGAGGAGTCCAATCATGGCCTTGACCGCCGAGCTCTCCACCCTCGAGGCGCTGTACCAGACGCTGAAGAGCAACGTCACCAACGCGTACGAGATCCGCTCGTCGACCGACCGTGACCTCACGAACGCCGTGTGGGACACGCCCAACGCTGAGTCGTTCCGCGCCGCGTGGGAGCTGTTCCGCCCTCAGCTGCAGAAGTTCGAGGAGACCCTCGCGGCGGCCGCGAGCGACGTCGCGACGAACCACAACAACAACGCGGCCGTGAACGGCGTCACCGACGCGCCGAACCTCGCGCCCGTCTCCGCGCTCTGACCCTCACCCGCTGAACGGACGGCCCGGCCCGCACCAGCGGCGCCGGGCCGTCCTGCGTCCGGAACCGGCTCAGCTCTCCGGCGGGGTGGGCACCTGGACCCACTCCCACGCCCCCGCACGGACGCGGATCCCCCGGCCCACCGGGACGGCGGCACCGACCGAGCGGGGCAGCCGGCTGCCCAGGATGTCCCCGTCGGCCGCAGAACGCGGCGAGAGGATCAGCCCGGTGCGCGACTTGCGCAGGGTCGCCGTCACACCGCGGTACATCCCCGAGACCTCGTCGATCCCGCATGCCACGGCCAGGGCGTCCCCGCTGTCGCGGATCTGCTTGAGGTAGTCGTCGGCCACGACGGACAGGGCGTGCTCCCCGCCGAGCACCTCGAAGTCGTCGATGACGAGCAGGCGCCGGCCCCGGCTGTCGAGTGCGGCCTTGAGCTCGTCGGCCGTGCTGTCCGCGGTGAGCACGGCGCGGATTCCGGGCCGCCCGGCGAGGTCGCGCAGCGGGCTACGGCGGGGCGCCACCACGGTCACGTGCCACCGGGCGTCCAGCGCGTCGGTCAGCGTCGCGAGCAACGCGGTGCTCCGGCCCGAGCGCTGCGGCCCGACGACGAGGTAGCCGGGCCCGTCCGTCTCCACGTCGTGCTCGCGCACGCTGAGGGAGTCGCCACCGACCCCGACCAGCAGGCGTCCCGGGGACGCCTCCTCGTCGCGCAGCGCCAGGGCGTCGGCCCAGGACAGCGCGGGGGGCAGCTCGTCCACCCGCGCGGGGCGCAGCGCGGCCGGGATCACGCCTGCCGCATCGCGCGCACCGGCCGCGACGCGCTGCAGGGCCGCGACCTGAGCGGTCCCGGACGGGTCCTCGTCGAGCAGTGCCAGCTGGAGCTCGACGGGGTGCTCGCCGTTGCGGAAGGCGCGGCCGGCGGGCATCCGGGTCGGGACGTCCCGCTGTCGGATCCCGACGTAGGAGAAGTCGTCCGGCGACGGCATGCGCAGCATGATGCGGTCCTCGAGCGCCATCCCCATGCGCCCCACGAGCATCGACCGGTCGCCGGTCAGCGCGGCCCGCAGCCCCACGGCCACGCCCTCGCGCAGCAGGGAGACGACCTGCTCGATCATCACCCCGCCGTCGGTCTGCTCGTACGCGGCGACGTACCCCTCCCAGCGGTCGAGCATGATCACCAGGTACGGCAGCCGGTCGTCCGGAGCCGCGTGGGTGCGCTGCTCGACGATGTCGGCGAAGCCGCCCGCCGCGAGCATCTGCTGGCGCCGGGAGACCTCGCGCCCGAGCAGTGCCAGGAGGCGGCGGAGGCGGTCCGGCTGGTCCCGGGTGACCACGGCGCCGGTGTGGGGCAGCGACATCAGCGGGAGCAGCGCACCGTTCCCGCAGTCGATGCCGTACAGGTGCACGTCGAGCGGGGACGTCGCCAGGCCGAGGTCCGCCGCGAGCAGCCGCAGGGCGCTCGAGCGGCCCGCCCGCGTCTGGCCGATGACGGCTAGGTGTCCCCCGCGCACCGGGTCCCAGGTCGCGTCCTCCTGCCGCTGCAGCGAGGGGAGGTCCGCGGTGCCGAGCGGCAGGGCGGGGATCCGGCCGCGCACGACGGAGGGCGTCGCCAGGTCCCGCAGGAGGACGACGTCGGGCAGCGCCGCGAGCCACGGGCTCGGCTGGTGCGGGATCCCGAGCTGGTCCGTCGCGGCCGAGACGGCACGGACCAGCGTCGCGAGGTCGGTCGGGGTCTCGATGCCCTCCTCCTCGGCGACGGCCAGCCGCGGCGCCGGGACGCCCAGCGTGCTCCACGAGAGGTCCCGCACGCTCACCGACGCGGGTCCCTCGCCGGGCGGGCGCCCGCCGACGCGGGAGGACTGGAAGGGGATCAGCTGGGCGTGCCCGAGCCGGGCGTAGGCCCGGCCGGGGAGGCTGGGCTCGATGTGCGCCGCGACGTCCGACTCGATGACGTCCTGGCTGTCACCCGGGTCGGTCACCCGCAGCGCGATCCGCAGGTTGGTGTTGGACTTGATCTCCGCGGAGACCACACCGGCCGGGCGCTGCGTCGCGAGCACCAGGTGCACGCCGAGCGACCGCCCGCGGCGCGCGATGTCCACGAGGCCCGTGACGAAGTCCGGCAGCTCGGTCACCAGCGCGGCGAACTCGTCGATGACGATGAGCAGGCGCGGCATCGGCTGGTCGTCCGGGCCGCGTGCCGCGAGGTAGTCGTCGATGTCCTTGGCGCCGGCGTCGGCCAGCTGGTGCTCCCGGCGACGCAGCTCGGCGCCCAGCGACTCCAGGGCACGGGACGTCAGGTGCCCGTCGAGGTCGGTGACCATGCCGACCGTGTGCGGCAGGTGCGCGCAGTCCTTGAACGCCGCGCCGCCCTTGTAGTCGATGAGCACGAAGGTCATCTCGTCGGGGCGGTTGCCCACGGCCAGGGACGCGATGAGCGTCTGGAGGAGCTCCGACTTCCCGGAGCCGGTCGTCCCCGCGACGAGGCCGTGGGGGCCGTCGGTCCGCAGGTCGATGCGGAACGGACCGTCCGCGACCTCGCCGATCACGGCAGTGGTGGTCCGTCCGCCGCCGGCCCAGCCGCTGGCGACGGACTCTGCGGTCGGCGGGTCGATCCGCAGCACCGACAGCAGGCGGCTGGTGCGCGGGACGGTGGAGACCGCGCCGGCGGAGCTGACGTCGTGCACCGGCGCGAGGGCTCGGGCGACGCGCTCGCACCAGGCGTCCGGCACCAGGTCGGCGCGGACGCCCTCGACCATCTGCCGACCGGTGGTCTCCACACGGACGGCGCCGTACGCGCTGCTGATCACCGTCCGGCACTCCTCCGGCAGGAGGGTGACGTCGGTGTCCAGGCAGAGGAACGAGAAGCCGTACGACGACCCCGTGCGCAGGAGGCCGACCATCCCCGGGAGCAGCCGCAGCGCACGGGCACCGTCGAGCACGACGAGCACCGACTCGAAGCGGGTGGCTCCCCGGCTGGCGTCGGCGGCCTCCCGACGCGCCTCGAGCAGCGCGACGAGGTCCGCCACCCGCCGGGCGGTGGTCGCCTCGTCGGTGCCGACGGCCGCGATGGGCCCGGCGCTCAGGCCGGCGCGCACGTGCGGCAGCCAGCGCACCCAGGCCCACCGGTCCGCCTCCGGCGACGCGGTCAGCAGCACCACGCGGACGTCCGCCGGGCTGTGCCAGGTGGTGACCTGACCGAGCAGCCCCTGCGCGATCCGCTGGGCCAGACCGTCGCGCGCGGCGATGCCGGTCACCCCCGAGTCGAGCAGCGACACCGTCACGGGCACGTCCGGAGCGGTCCAGACGAGCGTGCCCTGGTGCTTCTCCCGCGCCGGGTCGGTCAGGACGACCTCGCTGGGCTGGTCCGCCGTCCCGATCCGCACCGTCAGCCAGTCCGGGTCGAGCGCCCGCCGCTCCCACAGCCGGGACCGCGGTCCCGTGGCCTGCAGGAGCACCTCGGCGGGGTCGGGTGCGTCGAGACGCCGTGCCGCCCGCTCGGCGAGCAGGGCCTCGAACGCGGCCGCCTCGACGCGCCCGCGACGCTCCTCGTACTCGCGGACCTGGTCCGTGTACCGCGTCCCCTGCGACTTCCGGCCCTGCCACCAGTTGGCGATCATGAGCAGCGGGGAGAGCGCGACGAAGAGCAGGGTGAAGACGCGCTGGGTGATGAGGAACATCGCCAGGCCCATGACCATCGGCGCGATGACCACGAGGATGGGCAGGGCCTGGCGCGCCGGGCGCACCGGCTCCTTGGGGAGCGCGAACTCCGTGAGCCGGGGCGGGGGCTGCAGCCGGGGAGGCCGGTTGTAGTCCATGGTCGCGCCACCCGGGCTGGGCGACAGGGACGCGTCCGGGGCGGTCGGGACGGCGACCTCGAGCAGGCTGGAGCCGACCGTCAGCGGCGTTCCCGGCTCCCACGGCTCGCGATCCGTGAGCGGCAGCCGGTCCAGCTCGACCGCAGCACGGGCCGCGTCCGGGTCGACGTCCGCGTGGTCGGGCACGGCGGTCGCCGGCAGCGCACGACCGCGCCGGCGGCGGACCGGGGCGCTCGCGAC
>NZ_CAURTV010000059.1:0-21295 GCF_963527515.1 uncultured Cellulomonas sp.
GTGCGAGGACGTGCAGGACGAGGCCGGGGGCGGACCGTGCCTCACCGCGCTCGCCAGCGGCGCGACCGTGCACGTCCCCGACATCGAGCGCGAGGCACGGTGGCCCGCGTGGCGGGTCGCCGCGCTCGCCCACGAGTTCCGGTCCGCGGCCGCGCTGCCCCGCCAGGTCCGGCCCGGGGTGCACGTCGCCCTGAACCTCTACGCCGCGGACCGGGACGCGTGGGACGCCGCCGCGATCGCGGTCGCCGACATGTACGCCGACGAGGTCGCGCGGGCGGTCGAGCTCTGCCTGCGCAGCACCGACCAGGTCGAGATGAGCTCCGCGCTGCAGGCGGCGCTCGTCTCGCGCGCCGCGATCGACCGGGCCATCGGCGTGGTCATGGCGGAGAACCGCTGCACCGCGTCGGAGGCGCTGGCCATCCTGCGCAGCGCCTCCCGGCACCGGCAGGTCACGCTGCGCGAGGTCGCCGCCGTCGTGGTCGAGGCCGTGACGGGCAGCCCGCCCTACGAGAGCCACGAGCTCGCGTCCTTCGGCTGACCACACCGAGCGCTCGGGTGGCGGACCGCGTGCTTCCGGCTTAGCGTCCGAAGTGCTGATCCGGTCATCCCGGTCGGCACCGTCGCCCGGCACAGCAGCGTCGCCGGACATGGGACAGCCGTACGCCGCACAGGTGCGTGCACGGCTCTGACCGCTCCCATGCAGACGATCGCGCGGCAGAAGGCCCGCGCTCCGTCGCCCCCTCGGACCACAGCCCTGCCTGACCTCCCGGTCGGGTCCTCGGTGCACCGTCCGACCACCCGAGACGAGACGAGACCATGACTGACGACTACACCAGCAGCTATCCCCGCCCGGAGGGCGGGACGGGCACGGCCACCGGGACGAGCACGGCGGACGCCGCCAAGGAGCAGGCCGGCAACCTCAAGGAGAAGGCCACCGACGCCGGCGGGCACCTGCTCGGCGAGGCGAAGGGCGAGGCCGCGGCGGTCACCCAGGAGGCGCGACGCCAGCTCGGCGACCTGTGGTCGCAGGCCCGGACCGAGGTGGCTGGCCAGGCCGGGACCCAGCAGAGCCGTCTCGCCGGCGGCCTCACCTCGGTCGGCGGCCAGCTCTCGCAGATGGCCTCCACCACCTCGGAGCAGAACCTGGCCACCGACATCGTGCGTGAGGTCGGCGACCGGGTCGACTCCCTCGGTCGGTGGCTGGAGAGCCACGGACCGGACGAGGTGCTCGACGAGGTCCGCAGCTTCGCGCGGCGCCGGCCGGGCACGTTCCTCCTGGTCGCCGCCGGGGCGGGCATGGCACTCGGACGCCTGACCCGCGGGCTGAAGGACGCACCGCCCACCACGCGGCAGAACACGATCCCCGCCCGCGTCGCGACCACCGAGCAGCTGCCGGTGCAGACCCCGGTGTACTCGGGTGTGGTGGAGGACAGCCCGCGGTTCACGGACGACCTCGCGACGCCCGTTCCGAGCACGCCCGTCACACCCACCACGCCCGCCACGACCACCTGGAACCAGCCATGACCGAGCCGCTGGATGCGCCCTCGCGCCAGTCCGTCGGTGAGCTGCTGGGCGAGGTCACGCGCGACATCTCCACGCTGCTGCGTCAAGAGGTGGAGCTGGCCAAGGCGGAGGTCCGCCAGTCCGCGAAGGCCGCCGCCAAGAGCGGATCCATGTTCGGCGGCGCCGCCGTCGCCGGGCACATGGTCCTGCTGTTCCTGTCGATCGCCCTGTGGTGGGCGCTCGGTGACGCGATGGACTCCTGGGCCTGGTCGGCGGTGATCGTCGCCGTGATCTGGGCGATCGTCGCTGCCGTGCTGGCCGCACGCGGCCGGGCCGAGACCAAGCGCGTCTCCGGTCTGCCCCAGACGACCGACTCCGTCAAGAAGATCCCCAACGCTCTGCAAGGTCACGAGGAGAAGAACTCATGAGCACGGACCCGGACCAGATCCGCGAAGACATCGAGCGCACGCGCGCCGAGCTGAGCTCGGACGTCGACGCCCTCACCGACAAGGTGAGCCCCACGCAGGTCGCCCAGCGGCAGGCCGACAAGGTCCGCTCCGCCGTGTCGGGCGTCAAGGACAAGGTGATGGGCGGGGTGGCCGACGGTGCCGACTCGGCGAGCTCCGCCGCGTCGTCGCTGAGCGAGTCCGCCGCCGGGCTGCCGCAGGCGGCGAAGGACCGGGCCCGCGGCAACCCGCTGGCCGCCGGCCTGGTCGCCTTCGGCGCCGGGTGGCTCGTCTCGTCGCTGCTGCCCAGCACCCGCCAGGAGCAGCAGCTGGCGCAGTCCGCCAAGGACAAGGCGGCGCCCCTGGTGCAGGAGGCCAAGGAGGCCGCCCAGGGTATGGCCGACAACCTGCGCGAGCCGGCGCAGGAGGCCGCGGCCGCGGTGAAGGACCGGGCCTCCGAGGCCGGTTCGAGCCTGCGGGACGAGGGTCGGTCCGCGGCGGCTGACCTGCGCACGGACGCCGGCGACGCCACCGACGCGGTCAAGGGCGCACACGCCGCCGACGGCGACCAGCCGCGCTACTAGGACCCCGCGCGGCGGGGCACAGCGTCGTGCCCTGCCGCGCGCCGGTCCCGGCGCCACCCCTACTCCCGCACGGACCCACGACGAAGGAGCTCCCATGTACCTGCACGTCCAGCGCCTGATCAACGAGATCGTGCCCGACGAGCCGGACCCTGGCGCAGCCAACGCCCTGCAGGAGGGGCTCGGGGGCCAGTTCGGTGAGATGCGCACGATGATGCAGTACCTGTTCCAGAGCATCAACTTCCGCGGCCCGTCGGGGAAGCCCTACCGCGACCTGCTGCAGGGCATCGGCACCGAGGAGATCAGCCACGTCGAGCTCATCGGCACGACGATCGCCCGGCTGCTCGACGGGTCTCCGCGCTACAACGGCAAGAAGACCGACCCTCTCGACACGCCCGGTGCCGGCGGTGCGACCCCGCTGGAGACCGCCCTGGACCAGAGCAACATCCACCACTACCTCGTGGCCGCCCAGGGGGCTCTGCCCGTGGACGCCGCGGGCAACCCGTGGTCCGGCTCGTACGTGTACAACTCCGGCAACCTGGTTCTCGACCTGCTCTACAACCTGATGCTCGAGTCGACCGGCCGGCTGCAGAAGTGCCGGATCTACGAGATGACCTCGAACAAGACGGCCCGCTCGACCATCGCGTACCTGATCGTGCGCGACCAGGCGCACGAGAACGCGTACGCGCGCGCGCTGGAGACGCTCGGCGTCAACTGGGCGTCGGTGCTGCCGATCCCCAAGACGAACGCGGAGAAGTTCCCCGAGGTGAAGAAGCTGCTCGACCTCGGCCTGCAGAGCAAGCAGTACAGCTTCGACCTGACGGCCGCCTCCGAGGCGGGCCGGATCTTCCAGGGCATGTCGCCCTCGAAGGACGGCACACAGCTGGACGCCAGCGAGCAGGCACCCGCGGGCGTGCCGATCACGATCGCCGAGGAGCGGTTCGAGGAGTTCTCCCCCGGTCTGGACACCGACCTGCTGGCCCTCATCCAGGCCACCGCGGACCTCGAGATGGCCGAGGTCCAGCCGCTGTACGGTCCGGTCCCTCCAGGGGGCACGGAGGGGAAGGCGCCATGAGCGAGACCACGCTCAGCGGGTACCGGGTCCAGGTGCTGGTCACCAACTACGGCGTCGAGCAGGACGAGCTCATCGTCCCGGTGGAGCGCCTGCGCGAGCGCGGCGCGACCGTCGTGGTGGCGGCCGCGTCCACCGACCCGATCCAGACCCTCGTCGGCGACAAGGACCCCGGCCGGACCGTCCGGCCGGACACGACGTTCGGTGAGGCAGGATCCGACTTCGACCTGCTGCTGATCCCCGGCGGGACCGTGAACGCCGACTCGCTGCGGCTGGAGAGCGGCGCGGTCGACACCGTCCGGGCGTTCGCGTCCTCCGGGCGGCCGATCGCCGCCATCTGCCACGGGCCGTGGGCGTTGGTGGAAGCCGGGGTCGTCGACGGTCGGACCGTGACGTCCTACCCGTCGCTGCAGACGGACCTGCGCAACGCGGGTGCCACCTGGGTGGACCAGTCCGTGTCCGTCGACGAGGGGGGCGGGTTCACCCTGGTCACCTCGCGGAACCCCGGGGACCTGGACGACTTCGTGCCCGCCGTCGAGAAGGCGCTCGCCGCCAGCCACGACCGCGTGGGGTGAGGTGATCCGCCGTGCGCGTCATGAGCTGGAACGTCTGGTGGCGGTTCGGTCGCAGCTGGGCGGCGCGCGAGGTCGGCATCCACGACGTGGTGGGCCGGGTCGGACCCGACCTGCTGGGCCTGCAGGAGTCGTGGAGCTCGGCTGACGGCAGCCAGGCGGACTCGCTCGCGACCCGGACCGGTGGGTACGGGCTGTTCCAGTCGAGCAGCATCCCCCCGCTGCCTGAGGAGCCCGAGACACCGGACCAGGTCGGCGTCGACATCGGCGTCGGCCTGGTCAGCCGGTGGCCGGTGCTGGAGGCGCGCGGGCACCGGCTGCCGGCGGTGCACGGGGAGCCGCCGACCGCCCTGGTCGCCACGGTGGACCACCCCCGCGGACCGTTGCACGTGATCGTCGCGTGCACGCAGTGGCAGATCGAGCTCCGCGACGACCACCTCGCACAGATGAAGGAGCTGGCGGTCCTCATGGCCGACCCCGCCTTCGACGGCGACCTGCCGGTGGTCCTCCTCGGCGACCTCAACGCGCGGCCGGGCACCCCGGAGATCGCCCTCCTCGACTCGGTGGCGACAGACCTGTGGACCGCCGGCGGGGGCGACGAGGACGCCGTCACCCTGAGCTCGACGACGCCGCACGCCCCGCTGGAGGCCGTCCGCCAGATCGACCGGCGCATCGACTACGCCTTCGCCCGTCCGGGCCGGCCCGGGCAGCCGATCCTCGCGTCCGGCAGCACGCTGGCCGGCACGCAGCCCGTCAACGGCACGTTCCCGTCGGACCACTTCGCGACCGTGAGCGACCTCGACGAGTACGCACAGGCGGACCGGACCGGCACACTCTGAGGATGGGTCAGCCGACCGCCTGGGTGCTGCACGTCGACCTCGA
Organism: uncultured Cellulomonas sp.; assembly: GCF_963527515.1. Classification (NCBI taxonomy): domain Bacteria; kingdom Bacillati; phylum Actinomycetota; class Actinomycetes; order Micrococcales; family Cellulomonadaceae; genus Cellulomonas; species uncultured Cellulomonas sp. The sequence continues at coordinate 5,057 of NZ_CAURTV010000059.1, forward strand.
CCAGTTCGTCGCGGCGGTGGAGGTGCTGCGCCGCCCGGAGCTCGCGGGCAGGCCGGTCGTCGTGGGCGGCCGTGGCGACCCGAGCGAGCGGGGCGTCGTCTCGACCGCGTCCTACGAGGCGAGGGCCTTCGGCGTGCACTCCGGCATGCCGCTGCGGGTCGCGGCGCGCAAGCTGCCCGACGGGGTGTTCCTGCCCGTGGACGCCCCGGAGTACGAGGCGGTCTCCGAGCGCGTGATGTCCGCGCTGCGCTCGCTGGGCGCCGTCGTCGAGGTGCTCGGGTGGGACGAGGCGTTTCTCGGCGCCGAGACGGACGACCCCGAGGGGCTGGCACGCCGGGCGCAGGAGGCGGTCCTGGCCGCCACGCGGCTGCACTGCTCGGTCGGCATCGGCGACAACAAGGTCCGCGCCAAGATTGCGACCGAGCACGGCAAGCCGGCGGGCGTCTTCCGGCTCACCGCGCAGAACTGGTTCGAGGTGATGGGCGACCGGCCCACCATCGACCTGTGGGGTGTCGGGACGAAGGTGTCCCGCCGGCTCGCAGCGCTGGGCGTCACGACCGTGCGCGAGCTGGCCGCCGCGCCCGCGGAGGCGCTCGTCGCCGAGTTCGGGCCGAGGATGGGCGTCTGGTACCACGAGCTGGGCCAGGGGCTCGGACCGGTCACGGTCGACGACCGCCCCTGGGTGCCGCGCGGGCACAGCCGCGAGACGACGTTCCAGCAGAACCTCACGACGCCCGACCAGGTGCGCGACGCCGTCCGCACGCTCGCGCTCGGTGTGGTCGAGGACGTCGCGCAGGACGGCCGGCACGTCGTGCGCGTCGCGCTCAAGGTGCGCTACGCGCCGTTCGTCACCACGAGCATGAGCCGCAAGCTGTCGGAGGCCACCACGGACGCGGCCACCGTCGTCGCCGCGGCGATGGCGCTCGCCGAGTCGATAGAGGACCGCGAGGTCCGGCTGCTCGGGGTCCGGGCCGAGATGGCCATGCCGGACGACGCCGACCCGGGCGACCGGACCCCGGTGCGCGGCCGGATCTGACCGCGCTCAGCCGGCGAGGGCCGCCCGCAGGAACGCGATGTCCTCTCCCTGGCGCTCTGCCGGCGTCTCCACCAGCGCGTCGCAGCCGGCCTCCCGCACGACGTGCGCGATCAGCTCGGGCGGGATCGTCCCCGTCGCGAAGCTCGCGTGCCGGTCCCGCGCGGAGCCCTGGGGGTCACGGGAGCTGTTGGCGTGCACCAGGTCGATCCGCCCGGTGACGGCGAGCACGCGTTCCACCAGCGTCTCGAGGTCCTCACCCGCGGCCCACGCGTGGCAGGTGTCCAGGCACAGGCCGACGTCGTACTCGCCGATGGCGTCCCAGAGCAGCGCGATCCGGTCGAGGCTCCGTGCGCACGCGTTGTCGCCGCCCGCCGTGTTCTCCACCAGGACCCGCACCGGGAACGTGGCCCGCTCGAACGTCTTGCGCCAGTTCTCGATGCCGACCGCGATGTCGTCGCCGTCCCCCACGTGACCACCGTGCACCACGAGCCCGCGCGCGCCGAGGCCGGCCGCGGCCGCGGCGTGCTGCGCGACCATGGTGCGGCTCGGGATGCGGATCCGGTTGTTGGTCGACGCGACGTTGACCAGGTACGGCGCGTGCGCGTAGATGCCCAGCCCCGACGCCACGAGCACGTCCGCGTCGTCGCGCGGCACGGGCTTCTTCCACCCCTGCGGGTCGGCCAGGAACAGCTGGACGCACTGCGCGTCGAGCTCGGCGGCGGTCGCCACGGGGTCGTCGCCGCGCACATGGGCACCGATCAGGACCACGTCGTTCTCCCTCAGCTCTGGACGGCGCCGTCCGGCGGGCCGCACGAGCATTATCGCGGGGCGTGCCTGCCGACGCCGGTCCGGGCGTTACCGCGTGGCGCGGGCGAGCACCCCGCCGACGAACCCGAGGACGGCACCGAGGAGCACGACCAGGATCCCGGTGGCAGGCGCGCCCAGCACCCCCGCCGCCACCGCGACGAGCACCATGAGGAGCGCCGCGAACCGGATGGCCCGCCCGGAGGACCCGTTGAGCCCGAGGAGCATGAGCAGCGAGAGCAGGAGGACCAGGACCGTCGAGGCGGCGGTCGCCGTGAGCGCGAACGCCGACACGTCACCCTCGGCGGCGCTCGTCGCGGCCGCCACGATGCTGTTCGGGTCGATCATCGCCCCCATCCACGGCAGCAGGGCGCCCGCCATCGCCAGGAGCGCGCCGAGCACCACCAGCCAGCGCTTGGCCACCGGGCGGCGGTCCGGCGTGGTCTGCGTGAGGACGGCCTCCGTCTCGACCGCGCTCCGCCCGTCGCTCGCCGTGACCCGCAGCCGCCGCGAGGAGGTCGTGCCGCCGGGCGGCCGCTCGCTGTCCACCTCGAGCCGCGCGAAGCCGACCTGCCCGGCCGGCACCACGACGGTCGGTGGGGTGAACGTGAGCCGGGCCCGGCCGAACTCGTCAGCGCCCGTGAGCTGCACCTGCAGCGTGCCCGCCCCCGCGCGGTTGTCGACGTGGACCATGAACGTGCCGCGCTGCTGCACGGTGGCCAGGACCTGCGGGTCCACGCGCAGCGCAGCCGTGGTGATCGGCGCGGCCTGCGCGGAGACCTCGATCACGCCGGCGGCCTCCACCTCCCCCGCCCCGTCGTTGGCGACCACCGAGAAGGGCCGGGACTGCACGGTCCCCGGCGGCGGGCTCGTGGTGCGGGCACGCGCCCGGACCGTGGTGACCCGGCCGGCCGGGACGACCAGCCGGTCCTCCCCGAACGCGAACGCGACGAGGCGCTGCGGGTCCCGGCCGCTGAGCGCGACGGCAGCGCCGAGGTGCCCCGCGCGGTTGTCGATCAGCACGTCGAACGCGACCGTCTGCCCGTCGTCGGACCGCAGGTGGCTGGGCTCGAGCCGCAGGACCACCGGCACCCGCTCCGGCGCGGCGGACGTGCGCTGCACCAGCGTCACGGTGGCGCTCACCGGGGCGTCCTGCGCCGTGCCGGTGACCGTGACCTGGCGGGTGGCCTCGCGCCCCGGTGCCGGGGCGGGCGCGCTGAGGTGGACGGTCGCCTCCACGGTCCCCCCCGCGGGGACGTCGACCACGGGCGGCAGGAACCGCGCCCGCACGACGTCCTCGGGGTCGTGCACCGACAGGGCGTACCGGCGCGGGAAGTTGGCCGCGCGGTTGTCGAACGCCAGCGTGAACGTGCCCTCCGTCGCGTCCTGGAGGTGGACGACGGCGGGGCGAGGGGTCAGGGTCGGGGGCGGTCCGACCGGCGGCACGACGAGGCCGACCGAGACCTGGGTCAGCTTGGTCGGGTCGACGGACGAGCGCACCACGAGCTCGAGGGTGAGCTGCTGCGCGACGACCACGGCGTCCTGCCGGGCCGCCATGGTCACGACGACCGTGCGGGACTCGCCGGGCATCAGGTTGGCGTCCTCGTGGGTCACGACGAGCCACGCCGGCGCAGCGAGAGGGTGCACGACGAGGCCGTCCACGATGTCCGAGGCGTTCTTCAGGGTGATCCTGGTGGTGCCCGGTGCGTCCCGGGCGACCACGACGGTGCCCTCCTCTATCGTCGCCACGGGGGCCTCGGCGCGCGGCTCGCTCCGCGGGGCGGGGGCGTCCTCGACACGGGTGCCCGCGGTCGTGGGACCGGGAGACGTCGCCGGTGTCGGCGTCGGTCCGGCCGTCGGCGCATGCCCGCCGGTGGACGTCGGGGCCTCCCCCGGGCCCGACCAGTCGATGTAGGTGTCGCAGACGCGGCAGAAGGACGCCGTCGGCGGGTTCGACGCCCCGCAGACGGTGCAGATGCGATCGGCCATCAGCTCCCCCGCTCGTCGTGCCGCGCCGCTCACCGGACAAGAGTCAGCCGCCCCGGTCGCAGATACGAGGCACTCTGTTCGTACCGCAGTCGGCCACGGGCGGGAAGTGCCGACGGCCCGTCCTGCCCCATCGGGCACGTGCCGCGGTCAGCCGCCGATGATCACCGTGGGACAGCCAGGCCCGGGCGCCACGGGCGTGCCGTGCAAGCTCTGGTCGGCCAGCCGTGCGGCGGGGTACCCCCCGATCAGCACCGTCACCGAGCCGGCCGCGATGCCGTTCGGCGCCGGCGAGACGCACGGGATGGAACCCGGCACCGCGTTGGCCACGGCGGCAGGCTGACCGCCGATGAGGACGGTCGGCACCGCTGCCGCCGGGGTGATCGGGCCGCCGACGTGCGGCTTCGGCCCGTCCATCAGCGGGCAGAGCGCCACGTCGCCGACACGCAGCGCGGGTCCGGTGGGCACGTCAGGGGACCGGGGCGGGGGCCGGCGTGGCCAGGGTGCCGCTGAACACCAGGGCGTCGTCGCACTCCGCGGGGGCGGGGGTGAGGTTCTGCGGGGTGCCGGGCTGGCGGCACAGCACGGACATGGTCAGCTCCGAGCCCTCGGGCAGCACGATCGGCGTCTGGAAGTGGAAGTCGTTGTCCCGGAAGTTCTCCAGCGCCACGTCGAACAGGACCACCTCGTCGGACGCGCCCGCCGGCGTGTGCGCCAGGACGAGCCGGCCGAAGTCGCCCTGCGGGTTGTTGAGCACCAGGTCCGTCAGGCGCAGGGTGGACCCCGCAGGGACGACGAACGCGTCGGCGGAGACGAACGACGTGGACGGGCCGGTCTGCACGGTCATCCGCTGCATGGTGGGCGCCAGGATCTCCGTGGGCGGCAGGAAGTTCTGCGTCAGCTCCTCCATCTCGGCCACCTGCTGCTGCGCGGCAGCGGCCGACTGGCCGGCTCCGGCGGACGACTGCTGTGCGGCGGCGGCGGCCTCCTGCGCCTCCTCGGCCGCGGCCTGGGCCTCCGCGACCTCGTCGGCGACGGACGACGTCGCGGCGGACTCGACGGCCGGCTTGAGGACGGTGAACCACGCGAGGACGAGCAGCGCGAGCAGGACGAGGAGGGCGAGCAGCGCCTTGAGGAACCAGCGCGGGATCGTCGCGGTCTGCACGTGCGCGCCGTCGAGCAGCACCGGCGTCGTGTTCTCGGCGGCCGCCGTGACGGTGAACGGCATCGTCACGTCCTGGCCGCGCCAGAGCCGCTTCTCCGGCCGGACCCGGACGTCCGCGAACGACGCGTTCCCGGGCGGGACGGTGATGATCTGCGGCCGGACCCGGAAGTCGAGCACCCCGGAGTCGGCCGCCGCCGACAGGGAGACGGTCACGGGCACGTTCCCGCGGTTGTCCAGGGCGACCTGGTGCTTGGCGCCGCCGCGGCCGTGCGACGTGCGCGGGAGCAGCTCGGCGGTCGTGTCGAGGAAGGGCAGCACCTCGACCACGCCCTCGGGCGTCACGGCCTCGTTCACGTGCTCGAACGGCACCACCCGGACGCCGAAGTCGAGCTGACCGGCCGGCACGCTCCACGAGCGCGGCGGCGAGAACCGCACGGTCGCCGTGGTCGACGTCCCCGGGTAGAGGCCTTCGATCACGGCCGGCTCGACCGTCGTCCAGGCCGCGGGCGCGCCGAGCACCTCGATCTGGTAGCCCTCCACCAGGTCCCCGGTGTTGCGGATGTGCAGGGGCACCACCGCCTCGGTGCCGGGGCTGAGCTCCACCCGCGCCGAGTCCAGCTTCGCCGTGGTCGTCATGCTGCGGACGCTAGGGGTGGGCCTCCCGCTGTGGAACGGCCGCCCGCACGACCGCGGGGGCAGGCCGGGTGCCCGTTGAGTCGATGTTGACTGCACGATCAGTGCGGCCGCGCATGCTGTCCGGGCAGGGACCCGCGAAGGGGTGCCTCAGGGGGCAGGAGAAGGACATGGAACGCGTAGCGGTGTGGGTGAGCGCCCGGGACCCGATCTCCGAGGCGGGCGTGGTCAGCGCCCTGCGGCCGAGGCCGGAGGTGCGGGTGCTGCCGGCCGACGAGGCAGCGTCCTCGCAGGTGGCGGTGGTGGTGGCCGACGCGGTCGACGACGACGCGCTGCGCCTGGTGCGGATGGTGCGCCGGCAGAGCCCCAGCCAGGCGGTGCTGGTGGCGGGTCGCCTGGAGGACGGCGACGTGGTGACCGCCGTCGAGGCCGGCGTGCTCGGTCTGGTGCGGCGCAGCGAGGCGACGCCGGACCGGTTGGTGCGGGTGATCTGCGGTGCGGCGACCGGCGAGGGCAGCGTCCCGCCGGACCTGCTGGGTCGGCTGCTCGACCAGGTCGGCACGCTGCAGCGCCAGGTGCTGCGCCCGCGCGGGCTGACGTTCACGGGCCTGGCCACGCGGGAGATCGAGGTGCTCAAGCTGGTCGCCGACGGGTTCGACACCTCCGAGATCGCCCACCACCTGGCCTACTCCGAGCGCACGGTCAAGAACGTGCTGCACGACGTGACCACGCGCCTGCAGCTGCGCAACCGGTCGCACGCCGTGGCGTACGCGCTGCGCGAGGGGCTCATCTGACGTCACTGCCCGTTCGGGCAGGCGCGCGTGCCTGATCGCCGGACCGGGTCCGCCTGCCGGGCGTCGCGAGCACGCGAGAGCGTCGGCGCCAGGACACGCGCGTGGGAGGGGGCTGGCCGTGCTGCGTGCGCGGGCGGGGGTGGTGGTGACGGCGCTCGTCGCCGTCCTCCTGGGGGCTGCCGTCAGCCCGGGCAGCGGCGCGGCGCGCGTGCCGGGTGCGCTCCCGACGCCCGTCGCCTCCGTTCCCCGGCTCGCCTTCACCACGTCGGGCGCGAGCATCCGCTCCGTCGACCTGGTCTCGAGCGAGGAGGGGCTGGGGGTAGGCGAGCCGAGCGCGCTCGAGGCGAGCGGGGGCTACGACGGGCAGCCCACCGCGACGGTGACGCCGGCCGGGACGTACACAGCCTTCGTCAGCGACCGGGCCGAGCCCACCGGCGGCGGCGACGTCCATGTCCGGGTCGGCGCCGGCTCGGACGACGAACGGACCGTCCGCATCACGTGCGACGGCGCCCGCGAGCGCAGTCCCCGGGTGTCCGCGGCCGGTGACCGCGTCGCGTACGCCACGGATGCGTCCGGGAGCTGGGACATCGTCGTCGCTCCGATCCCCGCGTCCGGCGAGGACGCGTGCGCCGGAGGGTCTGCGGTCACGGTCGCGCCCGACGCCGGCGCCGACCTGTGGCCGGCGTGGATCGCCGACTCGAGCTGGCTCGTCTTCTCCAGCACCCGTTCAGCGGACGTGGGCGCTGCCGGCGACCCGCTCGGCGACCTGTTCGCGGCCGATGCCGACCGGCCGGACGACGCCCCGGTGCGGATCAGCAGCGCGCCCGGCGCCGACGTGCAGCCGACCGTCTCGCCGCTGCCCGACGAGCCGAGCAGCAACCCCCCGACCGTGCTGGTCGCGTTCACGACCGCGCGCTTCGGGGGCGCGGGGTCGATCGCCTGGACGGAGCTCAGCGGCACGAGCCCGACCGGGCCGTTCGCGCCGGACTTCTCGACCCTCTCGCCGGTGGAGCAGGTGGTGGGGTTCGAGTCGTCCGAGCCCGCGTTCCCCTCGACCCCGTCCGACACGGCGTTCCCTCTCGCGCTCGCCTACACCACGACCGGCAGCGACCCGGCGGGGGACGTCGTGGTCGGCTTCGTCGGCTCCGGAGAGGGTGGGCCGTACCTGATCACCCAGCGCAGCGTGCTCGACACCGCGGGCGTCGCCGAGACGCACCCCACGTGGAGCGACGACGACGGGCTCGGCCGCGGCGAGGCGCGCCTGACGGCCGAGGCGGGCAGCACCGCTGATGTCGCCGACGTCGCCGCCGACGACGGGACAGGTCGACGGGTCGTGGCGAGCAGTGTCCGACCGGCTCCCGTGGAAGGCCCGCCCGAGCCCCTCGGCGACGCCTCACCGAGCTACTCCCCGAGCGGCGACCGGTTCGTGCACTCCGCCGAGGTCGTAACCCCGGGCGACACCCCGGAGGACGACGTGCGGGGGTGGGCCCTGCACGTCGTCGACGTCGTCTCGCTGCAGGTCACCCCGCTGGTCTACGAGCGCAACGCGCGCGACGTCGACGTCGACCCGGTGTGGTCTCCGGACGGTCGCCGCATCGCCTTCACGCGCTACACACCGGGAGACGAGAGCGACGACCCGCAGGTGATGGTTCTCACGCTCGGTTCCGAGACGCCGCAGGCGGTCGCGCTGGCGCCGATGCCGTGGGAGCGCCAGGAGCGCGGCACGGCCGCTGCGAGCTGGTCACCGGACGGACGGCACCTCGTCCTGGAACGCCGGACGGACTCGCCGTCCCCGTACGACAACGAGCACGTCCCCGGGCTGTGGGTGGTCGACGTCGACGACGGCGGGTCGCGACCGGTCACCTACCGCGTGACGTGCCCGACCCCGGTCTGCGGCAGCTTCCTCTACCTGGTCAACGGACGGCACCCCGCGTGGTCGCCCGACGGGTCGCAGATCGCCGTCAGCTCGCTGAGCCTCCTGCAGGTGGGACAGGACGAGGTGAGCAGCAGGCTCCCCGGAGAGCTCTCCCAGGTCACGCTCGCGGACCCGTCCCTCACCGACGTCATCCAGGTCGAGGCGACGACGGTCGTGCCGGTCACGGGACTCGCCGTCGACGGCACCGCGCTCCCCTCCGCGTCGCTGTTCACCGACGCGGACCATCCGGCGTGGTCGCCGGACGGCAGCCGCATCGCGCTCGCCGCCAGACCGGTGCACCTCCCCCGGCAGTGGGGCATCTGGGAGATCGCCCCCGACGGGACGCTGCCTCGACGGGTGACCGACACCCTCGCCGCCGAGACCGAGCCGGCGTACCAGCCCTACACCGACCTCGTCCTCACGCTCGTGTCCGGCCCGCCGACGGGCACGAGCGCCTCGCTCACCGCGGTCGCGGCGAATGCCGGGCCGGGCAGGGTCGAGGAGGGTGCGGTGGACCTCGCGCTCCCGACGGGGGTCACCCTCGCCGGCGCGCCCCCCGGATGCGTGTCGACGGGTGCGCAGATCACGTGCCCGCTCCCTCCCCTGCTGCCCGGCCAGGACGTGAAGCTCACCGTCGACGTCCAGCTGACGGGTGCGGCCGCGGCCCCCGTCGTCGGCATCGCGACCACCACCACGCCCGAGCGGGTCGTCACCAACAACCGCGCCGAGGTGCTGGTCGGCCGGGCCGGCGGGGTGAGCGTCGCCGTGAGCATCGACCGCCCGGTGGTGTTCGTCGGCGGGCTTCCCGCCACCGCCACGCTGACCGTCCGCAACCTCGGGACCCTGCCCGCCGCCGCGGTCCGGCTGACGACCACCTTTCCCGGCGCGGTGGTCCCCGCCGGTGCCGACCCGTGCACCGGGGCCGGCGGCGTCTGCGAGCTCGGCCTCCTGGACGGCGGGGAGGTCCTGGTGCTGACGTCGACGTTGCAGGCGGTGGCGCCGTTCGAGGGGCCTCCGCTGGCCGGCACGGTGACCGGGACCGTGAGCACCACGAGCCCTGACCCGCAGCCGGTCGACGACACCGCAGCAGCCGGGCTCGAGGTCCGCAGCCCGCAGCTGTCCCTGTCCCCCGCGGTCGTCCGGCCGGGTGGCGTGGTGTTCGTCACCGGCCAGCACTTCCCGCCGGGGGAACCCGTGACGCTGCGGTGGTCGCCAGGTGTGACGGGCAGCCCGGGGCCGTTCACGGTGCGCGACGACGGCATCGTCCAGTCATCGCTCCTCCTGCTCGAGGACTCCCAGCTCGGGGCGCGTCGGCTCGAGGCCGCCGGCACGTCGGCCACCCCGCTGTTCGCCCCGGTGGACCAGGACCTGCTCGTGGTGCCGACGTCGGCGGCCGCTCCCAGCTTCCTCTTCCGGAAGTGACGCCGTGCCCTTTCGGGTCGGCGCCGGTGCCTCTTCGGCTGGCCACCCTCCCGTGCGGGACGCCGACGCGCGCGCCACGGTGTCCGTGAAGGTCGAGGTGACCGCATGATCGGTGAGGTCGACGAGGCGCTGCGGCTGCTGGTGCGCGAGGCGGTGGACAGCCCGGACGTCGAGGTGGTGCTGGACGCGCCGACCAAGGACTGGGCGGCGCGGCGCAACGCGCCGACCGTCGACGTGTACCTGTACGACCTGCGCGAGGACCTGCGCCGCCGCACCCGCGGGCAGCTGGAGAACCGCGTCGAGGGCAAGGTCGAGGCCCGGTACCAGCCGCCGCGGCACTTCCGGCTGTCCTACCTGGTGACGGCCTGGACGCAGCGGCCCGAGGACGAGCACCGGTTGCTCGACGGGGTGCTGCGGCACCTGCTGCGCTTCGACGCCCTGCCCGAACGCGTGCTGGACGAGGTGCTCGCCCAGGCCGGGGCGCGCGTGCCGCTGTTCGTCGGGCTGCCGCCACCCGAGGACCGGGGCTTCGCGGACGTGTGGACGGCGCTCGGCGGCGAGCTGAAGCCGTCGATCGACGTGGTGGTCGACGTCCCGGTGCTCACCCGCGTCAGCGCCGAGGTGGGACCGCCCGTGCAGGAGACCATATGGGTCGACCTGTCCGACCGCGACGGCGGCGCGGCCGACGTGGGCGTGCACCGGCACGAGCCACCTGCTCCGCGGACGTCGCCCCCGGCGCGCACCCGCAGCCGGAGCCGTCGATGACCACCGAGACCGTCGTGGACCCCAGCACCGCGCACGTGCTCGGTCGGCTCGCGGCGGTCGAGGAGCGGGTGCGGACGCTGGTGGCCCGGCGCCGCAGTGACGACCCGCAGCCCGACGACCCGTTCCGCGGGCTGTACCTGAGCGACGAGACCGTCGACCGGCTGCTGTCCGGGCCCGGCGTCGAGCCGCTGTCGGCCGCCGTCGGCTCACGGACGGCGGCCTGCGAGCGCACCGCCGACGAGGCGGAGGCGGCCGGCGCGCGTCTGCGGCTGCGCACGCTCGCCCGGGACTTCGGGCTCGAACCGCTCGACGTCGAGCTGCTGCTGGTGGCACTGGCGTGCGAGGTGGACTCCCGGTTCGAGCAGCTGTTCGGCTACCTCAACGACGACGTGACGCGGCGGCGACCGTCCGCCGCGGTCGCGCTCGCGCTCTGCGGCGTGCCGCTCGCGTCCGCGCACGGCAGGCACCGGCTCGAGCACGGTCCGCTGGTCTCCACCGGCCTCCTGGTGCTGGAGGAGCCGGACCGGCCGCTGCCCGGTCGTCCGCTGCGGGTGGCAGACCGCGTGGTGGGCCATCTGCTCGGGGACGACTCCCCCGACCCGGCGCTGGACGGCGTGCTCCTCGACGCAGACGACGTCCCGTGGGGGGACCCCACCAGGCTCGCGGCCGCCCTGCGCGGAGGTGCGCGGCTGGTCTACCTGCGCGAGCCGGCCACGGGCTCCGGTCAGGTGCTCGCGGTCCGCGCCCTGCACGCGGTCGGTCGCGGCGCCGTGGTGCTGGACGGACCTTCCCTGGCGAGCAGTCTCGACCCGCTGGGGGCCGTACGCGTCGCCGTGCGGGAGGCGCAGCTGACCGGGGCCGGCGTGGTCGTGGGCGGCGTCGACGGCCTCGTGGAGCTCCCCCGCGCGCTGCGGGCGCTGCTCGGTGCGCACGTGCCGGTGCTCGTCGTCGGGCGTCGCACCTGGGATCCGGCCTGGAGCGACTGGCCGCCGCTGCTGCTCGACGTCCCCGCGTCGACCGTGGCGGAACGCAACGACCTGTGGCAGCGCTCGCTCGGTGACCACCTCCTCGACACCGCCGCGGCGACCGCGCCCTTCCGGCTGCGGCCCGAGCAGGTGACGCGCGCGGCACGGGCGGCCCGGCAGCAGGCCGTCCTCGACGGCGAGCTCACCGTCGACCACGTCCGGCTGGGCGCACGCGCGGAGAACGGCTCGGAGCTGGAGCGGCTCGCACGCCGGATCGAGCCCGCCGTCGGCTGGCCGGACCTGGTGCTGCCGACCGGTGTGCTCCGGTCGCTGCGCGAGATCTCGACCCGCGCGCGCCACCGCGAGCAGGTGCTCGGCGACTGGCGGATGCGACCCGGCGGCGGTCGGGGGCACGGCGTCGCGGCCCTCTTCGCCGGGGACTCCGGAACCGGCAAGACCATGTCGGCCGAGGTCGTCGCGCGCGACCTCGGCCTGGAGCTGTACGTGGTGGACCTGGCGACGGTGGTCGACAAGTACATCGGGGAGACGGAGAAGAACCTCGAGCGGATCTTCGCCGGGGCGGCCGGCGTCAACGCCGTGCTGCTCTTCGACGAGGCTGACGCGGTGTTCGGGCGGCGCAGCGAGGTCAAGGACGCCCACGACAGGTACGCCAACATCGAGAGCGCGTACCTGCTGCAGCGCATGGAGACGTTCGACGGGCTGGTGGTCCTGGCCACCAACCTGCGGGCCAACATCGACGACGCGTTCATCCGCCGGCTGGACGTCGTCGTCGACTTCCCGCTGCCCGACGCCGACCAGCGCGCCGCGCTCTGGGACCGCAGCCTGGGCACCCGGGTGCCGCGCGGCGACGACCTCGACCTCACGTTCTGCGCGGACGCGTTCGAGCTGGCGGGCGGCGCGATCCGGTCCGCCGCGGTGACGGCCGCCTACCTCGCCGCGGACGACGGCGGGACGGTCCGGATGCGGCACCTCGTCGCGGCCGTGTACCGGGAGTACCGCAAGCTGGGCCGGCTCACGCTCGAGAGCGAGTTCGGTCCGTACTGGGACCTCCTGCGCTGAGCAGGTGCCCGAACGTGCAGCGGCCGGTGCCCGGACGGTCGGCCGCTCCGACCTGGTCGCCCGCGGTGCCGCGGTGGCAGCGTCGGCGGGGACGACCGTGGAGAGGGGCCGACGATGCACACCCACGACCACCAGGACCAGCCCGAGGGCCTGCGGTCCTCGACGACCCGGGTCGACGACCGCGAGACCGGCCCGGCCGTGGCCAAGGCGCTCGCCGCGGGGCGACCCGACCTGCTGGGCAGCTCCGGGTTGACGTACCTGCAGCGCACCGCGGGCAACGCGTCCACCGCGGGGCTCGTCGACGAGGAGCGCTCGCCCGTCCTGGACGTGCTCTCCTCGGGCGGCGGGCGGCCGCTCGAACCCGGCGTCCGGGCGGACATGGAGGGCCGGCTCGGTCACGACTTCGGGGACGTGCGGGTGCACACCGACTCGGCGGCCTCCGACTCCGCGCGTTCTGTGGGCGCGCACGCGTACACCGTGGGCCGGGACGTCGTGTTCCAGCGCGACGCCTACGACCCGGAGTCCTCGGCGGGTCGCACCACGCTCGCGCACGAGCTCACGCACGTGGTCCAGCAACGCTCGGGCCCGGTCGACGGCACCCCCACCGGCGCCGGCGTGCAGGTGTCCGACCCGTCCGACCGGTTCGAGACCGCCGCCGCCGCCACCGCCGAGCAGGCGATGGCGGCACCGGCTCCCGCGGTGCAGCGCGAGGAGGCGCCCGAGGAGGAGGACCAGCTCCAGGGCGCCTTCGTGCAGCGCCAGGAGGCCGAGGAGGAGGAGGTGCCCGAGGAACCCTGACCGGCGACGCAGGCAGCGCCGACCGCCCGATCGGGCACCGGCCCCGCCCGGACGGGCGTCCCCCCGGCCTCACGCACCGCACCCGCACCGCCGCACGCTGACCATCTACTCCCTGTGCCCGAGGAGGGGACATGCCGACCTACCTGTCGCCCGGCGTCTACGTCGAGGAGGTGGAGGCGGGATCTCGACCCATCGAAGGGGTCGGGACCTCGGTCGCCGCGTTCGTCGGCATGGCCGCGAAGGGTCCGTTCAATCAACCCACGCTCGTGTCCAACTGGACCCAGTACTCCGAGGTGTTCGGGGACTTCCTGCCCGGCTCGTACCTGGCTCACTCCGTGTACGGCTACTTCCTCAACGGCGGCAGCAACGCCTACGTGGTGCGGATCGGCCAGGACGGCGAGCGGGCACCGGACCAGGTCCGGACGCGCGCCACCCCGAGGGCGCTCCCCGCGGGGGCGCAGGCCGTGGTCGGCGCGTACCGCGTCCAGGCCTCCGAGCGCGCACCGAAGTCGAAGAAGATCAGCGTGGAGGTCGCCGACCCGGGCGGGGAAAACCCGCCGGAGGACCAGTTCAAGCTCGTCATCCACGTCGACGGCAAGGAGTCGGAGACGTACGACAACGTCACCACCAAGCGCGGCGACGACAACGTGGCCACCAAGGTCAACCTGCTGAGCAAGCTCGTCACCATCGAGGAGCTGGCCTCGGGCAGCGCGCTGGCCAAGCCGGACAAGGGCACCGCGGACCTCGTGGTGCCGGAACCCGAGCCCGAGCCGCCCGCGACGGAGGACCTCGGCGCCGACGACTACATCGGCGACGCCGCCGACCGCACCGGCTTCAGCGGCCTCGAGGCGATCGACGAGGTCACCATCGTGGCCGTCCCCGACCTGGTCGCCGCGCTCGAGCAGGGGGCCATCGACCTGGAGACGTTCCAGGCGGTGCAGCTCGCGATGATCGCGCACTGCGAGCTCATGGGCGACCGCATGGCGATCCTCGACACGCCGCCCGGCCTCAACCCCCAGCAGGTCAAGGACTGGCGGGTGGACGGCGCGGGGTACGACTCGAAGTACGCGACCGTCTACTGGCCGTACGTCAAGGTCTTCGACCCGTCCACCGGCAGCAACCGCTTCGTGCCGCCGTCCGGCCACGTGGCCGGGATCTGGGCGCGCAGCGACGAGTCCCGCGGGGTGCACAAGGCGCCCGCCAACGAGGTCGTCCGCGGGGCGATCACCCTGGCCACGCAGATCACCCGCGCGGAGCACAACCTGCTCAACCCCGTCGGCATCAACGCGATCCGCACCTTCCCGGGCCGGGGCGTGCGGGTGTGGGGCGCGCGCACGCTGTCGTCCGACCCGGCCTGGCGCTACGTGAACGTCCGCCGGCTGTTCAACTACCTCGAGGAGTCGATCCTGGTCGGCACCCAGTGGGTGGTGTTCGAGCCGAACGACGACGCCCTGTGGGCCCGGATCCGGCGGACCATCTCCGCGTTCCTGGTCAACGAGTGGCGCAAGGGGGCGCTGTTCGGGATGAGCCCGGAGGAGGCGTTCTTCGTCCAGTGCGACCGGGAGACCAACCCCGCCGAGGCCATCGACGCCGGTCAGGTCACCTGCCGCATCGGGGTCGCGCCGGTCAAGCCCGCCGAGTTCGTGATCTTCCAGCTCTCCCAGTTCTCCGGCGGGACGAGCCTCGCCGCCGAGTGAGGCTCGACCACCCTCGACACGACAGGACGGTGACTGACCGATGGCGCTCCCTGACACCTTCGACCTCGCGACCGCGTACGCGTTCAGCGTGAAGATCGACGGCATCCAGATCCCGCACGTGATGGAGGTCAGCGGCCTCAAGGCGGAGGTCGACAAGGTGACCTACCAGCAGCAGGGCCAGGACGGGAAGTTCGTCACCCGCCAGATGATGGGCCGCCAGAAGGCCGGCGAGTTCAAGGTCAAGCGAGGGCTCACGGACTCCACCACCGTGACCGACTGGCTCAAGGCGGTGTTCGAGGGCAAGCTCTCCGACGCCCGCAAGACGGCGGAGGTGGCGATCTACACCTCGGACAACCAGATCCTCAAGCGGATGAACTTCCGCAACGTCTGGGTCAAGGACGTCGAGCTGGGCGGGACCCTCAAGGCGGGGTCCACCGAGCCGTTGTCCGAGACGTTCACGGTCTGCTGGGACGAGATGGAGTTCGCCTGATGCGACGCTCCCTGCCCGTGGCGCTCGACGAGCCGGACGTCGAGCCGGCCGACGAACCCGTGGACCGGCCACGTCGGCGCGAGGCGCTGCGCACCGAGTTCGACTTCCATCTGCCCCGCGGCTACCTCGACGCCGACGGTGTCCTGCACCGGCACGGGACGATGCGCCTGGCCACCGCGCGTGACGAGCTGCTCCCGCTGTACGACGCGCGCGTCCAGGAGAACCCGGCGTTCACCACCGTGGTGCTGCTCAGCCGGGTGATCACGTCGCTCGGCTCGCTGTCCGGCGTCTCGTCGAACGTGGTGGAGAACATGTTCGCGTCCGACGTGGCGTTCCTGCAGGACCTCTACCGGCGCATCAACGCGGAGGGCCACACGCACGCCGCGGTGACGTGCCCGTCCTGCGCGCACCGGTTCGACGTCGACATCTCCGGTGGGCGCCTGGGGGAATCGTGACGTACGCGCCCGGACGGATCCACGAGGAGGTCGCGTACGTCGCCTACCACTTCCACTGGTCGCTCGACGCGATCCTCGACCTCGAGCACCCGCAGCGACTGCGCTACGTGCAGGAGATCGCGGCGATCAACCGCCGGATGACCGAGGAGCGCTGACGTGCGCTGGCCGTGGCAGCGGGCGCGACCGCCCGCGCGGCCGACCGTCGTCCAGCGCACCGTCGCCGGGGCTCCGGCC
>NZ_CAURTV010000060.1:0-21181 GCF_963527515.1 uncultured Cellulomonas sp.
GCTCGTGGCGTCCGCCGACGCCGGGCACGCTCCGTGGCACCCCGGCCGGTGCGCGCGCCTCACGACGACCGACGGCACGCTGGTCGGCCACGCGGGCGAGCTGCACCCGAACGTCGTCAGCGCGCTCGGCCTGCCGGCGCGCGCCGCCGCGTTCGAGCTCGACCTCGACGTGCTGCTCGCCGCGGCGTCGCCCGACCCCGTCCAGGCGGTGCCGGTCTCGACGTTCCCGGTGGCCAAGGAGGACGTCGCCCTGGTGGTCGACGCGGCGGTGCCCGCCGCCGACGTGCTGGACGCCGTGCGGACAGGTGCGTCGGCCAGCCCGGCGGGCGACGTCGTCGAGGACGTCCGGCTGTTCGACGTCTACACCGGCTCGCAGGTGGGCGAGGGCCTCCGGTCGCTCGCGTTCTCCCTGCGCCTGCGGGCCGACGACCGCACGCTCACCGCCCAGGAGGCGGCCGACGTCCGCGAGGCCGTCGTCGCCGAGGCGCACAGGCGGTTCGGCGCGACGCTGCGCGCCTGACCGACCGACCCGCGCCCCCGTCGACCACGGTCGGCGGGGGCGTCGTCGTCCCGCGAGTCATCGGACGAGTTCACCCAATAGTTACCGGGGAGTAGTTGCCACGAAAGGGACGAACAGTCATCGTGGTCCCGGCCGTGCCAACGGCCTGCCCCGATGAAGGAGTGCTCGTGCGTGCTGGTCTGAAGAAGCTCACCGGGGGCACCGCAGCTCTCGGGCTCGCGTTGGTGGGGACGATCGTGGGGGCGAGCGCAGGCCACGCCGCCGTGTCGACGGACGCACCCGTGGTGGTGCACGAGGTGTACGGCGGGGGAGGGAACTCCGGAGCGCCGTTCGACCGGGACTTCGTCGAGCTGTACAACCGGAGCGCCGCTGCGGTGGACGTCACCGGGTGGAGCGTCCAGTACGCCTCCACCACGGGCGCCTCCTGGCAGCGGACCGCGCTGACCGGCACCATCGCACCGGGCGGGTACCTCCTGGTCGGCGAGGCCTTCGGCGCCAACACGGCCGCCCCGGACGTCACCGTGGACGTCGACGGCACCATCGCGATGGGCGGGACGGGCGGCAAGGTCGCGCTGACCAGCACGGCGACCGCGCTGACCTGCTCCACCGCGTGCGCCGCCGAGGCCGCCGTCGTCGACCTGGTCGGCTGGGGTGCCGCCACCGGGTTCGCCGGGTCCGGCCCCGCGCCCGCCACGACGAACGCCACCTCCGTGTCGCGCGACGCCGCGCACACCCACACCGCGAACAACGCCGTCGACTTCACGGCCGGCGCCCCCACCCCGACGGCCGCCGGCTCCGGCCCCGTCGAGCCCGAGGACCCCACCGAGCAGACCATCGCGGCCATCCAGGGCACCGGGTCCGCGTCGCCGTTCGTCGGGGAGTCGGTCATCACGACCGGTGTGGTCACGGCCGCCTACCCGACCGGAGGGTTCAACGGCTACGTGATCCAGACGGCCGGCACGGGCGGCGCCACCGACGCGACGCCCGGGGCGTCCGACGCGATCTTCGTCTTCTCGTCGGCCACCGTCGGCTCGGTCGCGATCGGCGACCACGTGCAGGTGACCGGTGCGGTCAGCGAGTTCAACGGCCTGACGGAGATCACGGTGGCGGCTGCGGCCGACCTGGTCGTGCTTCCCGCCGCCGCCCCGGTGACCCCGGTGTCGGCCGCCTGGCCGACCACGGACGCCGCCCGCGAGGCGCTCGAGTCGATGCTGTACCAGCCGACCGGTGACCTCACGATCACCAACACGTTCTCCACCAACCAGTACGGCGAGGTCGGCCTCGCCGCCGGCACGCTGCCGCTGCTGCAGCCCACCGAGGTCGGTCGGCCCGGCTCTGCCGAGGCGCTCGCAGCCGCAGCCGACAACACCGCCCGCGGCGTGGTGCTGGACGACGGTGCGAGCACCAACTTCCTGTCCGCGGCCAACTCCGGCCTCACGCCGCCGTACGTCTCGCTGACCAACCCGGTCCGCGTCGGCGCAGCGGCGACCCTCACCGCGCCGGTGGTCGTCGACTTCCGCAACAACGTGTGGAAGCTCAACCCGACCTCCGCCGGCCCCGCGGCCGTCACGTTCGAGAACGACCGGACGACGGCCCCGTCCGCCGTGGGCGGTGACCTCAAGGTCGCCTCGTTCAACGTCCTCAACTACTTCACCACGCTGGGTGCCACCACGGCCGGCTGCACGTCGTTCAACGACCGCACGGGCGACCCCGTCACCGTGAACTCGGGTTGTGACCCGCGTGGTGCCTGGGACCCGGCCGACCTGCAGCGTCAGCAGGACAAGATCGTGGCGGCCATCAACGCGCTCGACGCCGACGTGGTCGGGCTGCTGGAGATCGAGAACTCGGCCAAGGTCGACGGCGTCGCCGACGAGGCACTCGGGACCCTGGTCGCGGCGCTGAACACCGCAGCCGGCTCCGACGTCTGGGCGTTCGTCCCGTCGTCGGCCGAGCTGCCGCCGGCCGCCGGGCAGGACGTCATCACCAACGCGCTGATCTACAAGCCGGCCGCCGTCGAGCGGACGGGCGAGTCGCGAGCCCTTGGCGACCAGAGCGGTGACGACCAGGCGTTCGGGAACGCGCGGGAGCCCATCGGCCAGGTGTTCACGCCGGTCGGCGGGGGCGAGCCGTTCTTCGTCGCCGTCAACCACTTCAAGTCCAAGGGCTCGGCCGGTCCGTGGCCGGGCGACGCCGACGCCGGCGACGGACAGGGCGCCTCGAACGCGTCCCGCGTCCTGCAGGCGACCGCGCTGCGCGACTGGGTGCCGACCGTCCAGGGCGACGCCGAGGCCGTCGCGCTCATCGGTGACTTCAACGCGTACACGCTGGAGGACCCGCTGCAGGTGCTGTACGACGACGGGTACACCGACGCCGCGACCGCGCTCGCCGACGGCCAGTTCTCCTACTCGTTCAGCGGGCTCTCAGGCTCGCTCGACCACGTGCTGCTCAACGGTCCCGCCATGCTGCGGGCCACCGGGGCGGACATCTGGGAGATCAACGCCGAGGAGTCCATCGCGCTCGAGTACGACCGGTACAACTACCACGGCACGCTCTACTACGCACCGGACGTGTACCGGTCCTCCGACCACGACCCGGTGATCGTCGGGCTCGTCGAGGGCGCCGCCAAGCCGGTGGACCTCACGCTCCTCGACATCAACGACTTCCACGGGCGCATCGACGCCAACACCGTGAAGTTCGCGGGCACGGTGGAGAAGGAGAAGGCGGCGGCCATCGCGGCCGGCGGTCCGGTCGCGTTCCTCTCGGCCGGCGACAACATCAGCGCGTCCCTGTTCGCCTCGGCGGTCCAGCAGGACCAGCCGACGATCGACGTGCTCAACGCCCTCGAGCTCAACGCGTCGGCCGTGGGCAACCACGAGTTCGACAAGGGGTTCCAGGACCTCACCGACCGCGTGATCGCGGGCGGCACCAACGCGAAGTGGGCCTACCTCGGCGCGAACGTCTACCTCAAGGGCACCACGACGCCGGCGCTGCCGGAGTACGCGATCCTCGACATGGACGGCGTCTCGGTCGGTGTCATCGGCGCGGTCACCGAGGAGACCCCGTCGCTGGTCACGCCCGGCGGCATCACGGAGCTGGAGTTCGGTGACCCGGTCGACGCGGTGAACCGCGTCGCGGCAGCGCTGAGCGACGGCGACGAGTCCAACGGCGAGGCAGACGTGCTCGTGGCCAGCTACCACGAGGGTGCGGGCGAGGGTCTGCCGGGTGGCACCCTCGAGGAGGAGCTCGCCGAGGGCGGTGCGTTCACCAAGATCGTCGAGGAGACCTCCGGGACCGTCGACGCGATCTTCACCGGCCACACCCACCAGCAGTACGCGTGGGAGGCGCCGGTCCCCGGCGAGCCCAACGCGACCCGACCGGTCGTCCAGACCGGCAGCTACGGCGAGTACATCGGCAAGGTCGTGCTCACGTTCGACCCGGCCAGCGGCGAGGTCGTCGCGCACACGCAGCAGAACGTCCCGCGCCTGGTCGCCCCGGTCGTCGCCGGCAACACCCCGGCGCAGAACGAGGCGGCGTTCGCGGCCCAGCTGGTCGCGACGTACCCCCGGGTGGCGCAGGTCAACACCATCGTCACCGCCGCCCTGGCCTACGCCAACACCGTCGGGTCCGTCCCGGTGGGGTCGGTCACGGCGGACATCACGACCGCGTTCACGGGCGGCACCTACGGCCCGACCGGCTACACGGCCGCCTCGACCGCACGTGACGACCGGGCGAGCGAGTCCACGCTGGGTGACCTCGTGGCCAACGCGCTGCGCGACACCCTCGCACCGGACAACCTCGGCGGCGCCGAGATCGGCGTCGTCAACCCGGGCGGCCTGCGTGGCGAGCTCTACTACGCACCCGACGGGGTCGTGACCACGGCCGAGGCCAACGGCGTGCTGCCGTTCGTCAACAACCTCTGGACCACGTCGCTCACAGGCGCCCAGTTCAAGGTGATGCTCGAGCAGCAGTGGCAGACGCTGCCGGACGGCACGGTGCCGAGCCGGTCCTACCTCCAGCTGGGCCTGTCGGACAACGTGACGTACACGTACGACGCCGCCGCCCCGGCGGGATCGCGCATCACGTCCATCACTGTGGACGGTGCACCGATCGACCCGGCAGCGAGCTACCGCATCGGCACGTTCTCCTTCCTCATCACAGGCGGGGACAACTTCCGCGTGTTCAACGACGGCACGGATGCCCGGGACTCGGGCCTCATCGACCGGGACGGCTGGATCAGCTACCTGCAGGCGCACCCGGGTCTGGCCCCGGACTTCGCCCGGCAGGCGGTCGGCGTGCCGACGGTGCCCTCGACGGTGACCGCAGGTGACACGCTGACGTTCCCGGTGACGAAGCTCGACCTGACGAGTCTCGGCTCGCCGCAGAACACCACCCTGGACGTCCGGCTGGACGGCACGTCCCTCGGGACCGTCCCGGTCAGCGGCGGCAACGCCGACGTCTCGGTGACGATCCCGGCGGGCACCCCGGCCGGCGCCCACACGCTCACCCTCGTGGCGAGCCCGAGCGGCACCACCGTGACGCTCCCGCTCACCGTGGAGGCGGGCACCCTGTCGTCGACCACCACGCTCACGGCGTCGCCGTCGAGCCAGGTGTACGGGTCGTCGACGCGGGTCACGCTCACCGCGACGGTCACGGCCGACGTGCCGGTGGCCGGCACGGTCGAGTTCGTCTCGGGCACCACGGTGCTCGGCACGGCGACCCTGAACAGCAGCGGCGTGGCGACCCTGCGGTTGCCGGCCTCCACGCCGGCCGGCAGCTACCCGGTGGTCGCCCGGTTCGCGGGTGACAGCACGGTGACCGGCTCGGAGTCCGCTCCGGTCACGGTGACCGTGAACAGGGTGACCACGACGACCGGTCTGAGCGTGACGCGCGGCTTCCTGTTCATCCCGTCGATCGCGATCGCCACGGTCGCGACCGACAACGGACGGGTTCCCTCGGGCACCATCGAGATCCGCGAGGGCACCACGGTGGTCAAGCGGCTCAACGTGGTGCTGGGCATCGCGATCGGGACGGTCCCGTCGGGCCGGCACACGTACACGGCGACGTTCGTCCCCAGCGACCCCGCCAACGTGAGCCCGAGCACGAGCACGCCCGTCAGCACCCGCTGACCGCACGCACCGAGGCCCGCGTCCCCTCGGGGGGCGCGGGCCTCGGTCGTGCTCGGACGTGCTGCTCAGACGGTCGTGCTCAGACGTAGTCGTGGTACGCGGGCAGGTCCAGCACGCCGTTGCCCGACAGCCCGATCACGATCGTCTCCGCCTCCGTGGCGGCCCGGGCGTGCGCGATGGCGCCGGCGACGGCGTGCGTGGACTCGGGCGCGGGGATGATGCCCTCGGCGCGGGCGAACAAGATGCCGGCGGCGAACGCGGCGTCCTGCTCCACGGCGATCGCGTCGATCATGCCGAGCTCGACGGCGTGCGAGACCATCGGCGCCATCCCGTGGTACCGCAGGCCGCCGGCGTGGATCGGCGGCGGCACGAAGTCGGCGCCGAGCGTGTGCATCTTCAGCAGCGGGGTGAGCCCGGCGACGTCCCCGAAGTCGTACCGGTACTCGCCCTGGGTCAGTGAGGGGCACGCGGCAGGCTCGCACGCGACGACCCGCGTGGAGGTGCCCTCGCGCAGGTTGCGGCCCAGGAACGGGAAGCTCAGCCCGCCGAGGTTCGAGCCGCCCCCCGCGCAGGCGAAGACGACGTCGGCGCTCTCCTCCAGGGAGTCCAGCTGCGCGAGCGCCTCGACGCCGATGACGCTCTGGTGGAGCAGCACGTGGTTGAGGACGCTGCCCAGCGCGTAGTGCGCCCCCGGGTCGCCCGCGGCCGCCTCGACCGCCTCGCTGATGGCCATCCCCAGCGAGCCGGTGGTCTGCGGGTCGGCGGCGAGCATCGCGCGGCCGGCCTCGGTGAGGTCCGACGGCGACGGGTGGCAGATGCTGCCGTACGTCTCCATCTGCATCCGGCGGTACGGCTTGGAGTCGAACGAGGCCCGGACCTGCCAGACCTCGCAGGTCAGTCCGAGCAGCGCGCAGGCCATGGCCAGCGAGGCGCCCCACTGACCGGCACCCGTCTCGGTGGTGAGCCGGGTGATGCCCTCGGCGGCGTTGTAGTACGCCTGCGCGACGGCGGTGTTCGGCTTGTGCGACCCGACCGGGCTGACACCCTCGTACTTGTAGTAGATCCGCGCGGGTGTGCCCAGCGCCCGCTCGAGCCGCAGGGCACGGACGAGGGGCGACGGTCGCCACAGGGCGTAGATCTCACGCACCTGCTCGGGGATCTCGACCCACCGCTCGGTGCTGACCTCCTGCATGATCAGCGCCATCGGGAACAGCGGCGCCAGGTCGTCCGGCGTCAGCGGCTCACGCGTGCCGGGGTGCAGCGCAGGTGGGCACGGTGTCACCAGGTCCGCGGCAAGGTTGTACCAGTGCGTGGGGACCGTCGAGGGGACGGAGACACCGAGGGTGTCGAGGAGCGGGGACGTCATCAGGGCCTCCGGAGCGCGCGCCGAGTGGGGTGCGCCCGTCGACGGTCCGCGACCGGCTCTGGTGCGCAGCGGCAGCGTAGCGCCGCACTCGCGTCAGCCGACGTCGCGCGACAGCAGGGCCACGACGACGGAGCCGCCCTTCGTGGACTGGGTGCCGACCCGGCGGAACCCGAGACGCTCGTGGAACGCGAGCGACTGCGGGTTCGGGGGCTCGAGGTTCACCTCACAGGTCACGTGGCCGAGCCCGAGCTCGCGGGCCCGCTCGTCGACCGCCTCGTAGAGCAGCCGGCCGATGCCGCGACCGTGCGCCGTGGGGGCCACGACGATGCGGTCGACGTAGAGGGAGCCCGGGGAGTGCTCCGTGAACCAGCGGTAGTTCTCGCTGGCATAGGTGGCTCCGGGTGCGAGCGAGAGGACGAACCCCTGCAGCTCCCCGTCCTGCTCCGCGACGAGCGCCAGGGCGCAGTCCGGCACGTGCGCCGCGAGCCCGTCCACGCCGAGCGCGTTGACCGCGGGCACGGCGTCGTCGTTCAGTCGCGCCAGCTCGGCCAGGTCCGCCGGCGCTACCGCGCGCAGGATCAGATCGCGCACGAGTCGTCGACGCACGCGGCGGCGTCGGGGTCCGCGGACGCCAGCGTCTGCAGCGGGTTCGCCTCGCGCCACCCGGCCTCCAGCAGCTGGGTGAACACGTCTGCGGGCTGCGCACCGGACACGGCGACCCGCCGGTCGACGACGAAGAACGGCACACCGGTCACCCCGAGCGCCCGCGCCTCGTCCTCGTCGGCCCGCACGGCCTCGGCGCCGTCGTCTCCGGCGAGCGCGGCCCGGGCGGTCGCAGCGTCCAGGCCCGCGCTGCTGACGAGGTCCACGAGCGTGCCCTCGTCGCCGAGGTCGGCGCCGTGCTCGAAGTGCGCCGAGAAGAGCGTCTCGAGCACGCGCTCCGCCAGCTCGGGACCCCCCGTGGTGCGCGCGACGTGAACGAGCCGGTGCGCGGCGAAGGTGTTGACCGCCAGCGCTCGGTCGAAGTCGTAGGCGAGGCCCTCCCCAGCCGCCACAGCGGTGACCTGCGCGAACATCTGCTTCACCTGGCTGTGCGGGATGCCCTTGAGTGCGGCCAGCATGTCGATCTCCGGCCTGCCCGGGCCGACCGGCGTGCGCGGCGACAGCTCGTACGACCGCCACGTCACCTGGACGTGCTGCCGGTGCGGAAAGTCGGCGAGGGCGGTCGCGAAGCGTCGCTTGCCGATGTAGCACCAGGGGCAGGCGATGTCGGACCAGACCTCGACCTGCAGGGTCCGGACCGTGTTCAGGGTGGGGATCGTCACGGGAGCAGCAGCACCTTTCCGGTGGTGGAGCGCGACTCGAGCGCGCGGTGGGCCTCGGCCGCGTCAGCCAGGGGGAACGTGGCGCCGATCCGCACGGCGAGCTCGCCGGCACGCACGGCGTCGAACAGCTCGCGGGCGCGCCAGGTGAGCTCGTCGCGCGTGACGACGTGGTCCTCGAGCTTCGGGCGGGTGAGGAAGATCGAGCCCGCGGCGTTGAGGCGCTGGGGGTCGACCGGCGGGACCGGTCCGGACGACGCACCGAACAGGACGAGGGTGCCGCGCCGGCGCAGCGAGGCGAGCGAGGCGTCGACCGTGTCCTTGCCGACGGAGTCGTAGACGGCGTGCACGCCCAGGCCGCCGGTGAGCGCGCGCACCTGGGCGGGGAGGTCGGCGGTGAGGTCGGCGAGCTCGCGGTAGCGGATCACGTCGGCGGCTCCGGCCTCGCGGGCCAGCCGTTCCTTCTCGACGCTGCCGACGGTCGCGATCACCCGCGCGCCCCGCCGGGCCGCCAGCTGGGTGAGCAGCAGGCCGACGCCCCCCGCGGCGGCGTGGACGAGGACGTCCTGACCGGCCTGCACGGGGAACGTGGAGGTGACCAGGTAGTGCGCGGTCATGCCCTGCAGGGGGACCGCGGCGGCGACCTCGTCGGGCACGCCCTCCGGGACGAGCAGCGCGCGCGACTCCTGGACGGTGACGAGCTCGGCGTAGGAGCCGGGAGCCGACGACCACGCCACGCGGTCGCCGACGGCGATCTCGCTGACCTCGGCTCCCACCGCCACGACCTCGCCGGCACCCTCGGAGCCCACGACGTGCGGGAACGGCACCGGGTACGTGCCGGACCGGCGGTAGGTGTCGATGAAGTTCACGCCGGCGGCGGACACCCGGACGAGGAGCTGGTCCGGGCCCGGCTCGGGGTCGGGGAGGTCGACGAGCTCGAGGACGTCGGGACCGCCCGCGGCGGTGGCTCGGATGGCGCGCACGTCAGCGCCAACGCGGGACGGGTCGACGAACTTCCCGACGCGACGCATTCGTATCTTCCTGCACACTTGTGTATGTTCATGCACATGACGTTCACGGTCGCGGTCGCGGGTGCCAGCGGGTACGCAGGCGGAGAGATGCTCCGTGTGCTCCTCGCGCACCCCGAGGCGCGGATCGGCACGCTCACCGCGCACTCCAACGCAGGCTCGCACCTCGGTGCCCACCAGCCGCACCTGCGCTCGCTGGCCGACCGCGTGCTGGCGCCCACCGGCGTCGAGACGCTCGCAGGCCACGACGTCGTCGTGCTCGCCCTGCCGCACGGCGCCAGCGGCGCGATCGCCGCCGAGCTCGAGGCGCGCGGCGACGGCGCGATCGTCGTGGACCTGGGGGCCGACCACCGGCTCGCCGACGCCGCCGACTGGGAGCACTTCTACGGCAGCCCGCACGCCGGCACCTGGCCCTACGGTCTGCCCGAGCTGCTGCACCCGGGGGAGCGCACCGCGGCCGGTCAGCGCGCCGCGCTCGCTGCCGCCCGGCGGATCGCCGTCCCCGGCTGCAACGTCACCGCGGTCTCCCTCGGTCTCCAGCCGGGCATCGCGGCCGGGCTGATCGAGCCCACCGATCTCGTCGCGGTGCTCGCCAACGGCTACTCCGGCGCGGGCAGGTCTCTCAAGACGCACCTGCTCGCCAGCGAGGCGCTCGGTGCTGCCCAGCCGTACGCCGTCGGCGGGACCCACCGCCACATCCCGGAGATCGCGCAGAACCTGCGGTCGGCCGGCGCGGACCACGTCACGATCTCGTTCACCCCGACCCTCGTGCCCATGGCCCGAGGCATCCTGGCCACCGCCACCGCGCGGCTGGCCGCGGGCGTCGACCCGGGCACCGTGCGCGCCGCGTGGGAGGAGACGTACGCCGACGAGCCGTTCGTGCACCTCCTGCCGGAGGGCGAGTGGCCGACGACCGCCGCGACCCTGGGTGCCAACACCGCGCTGGTGCAGGTCGCCGTCGACGAGCGCGCCGGTCGCGTGGTGACCGTGACCGCCATCGACAACCTGGTCAAGGGCACCGCCGGTGGCGCCCTGCAGTCCCTCAACCTCGCGCTCGGCCTCCCCGAGACGCTCGGCCTCCCCCTGGACGGAGTCGCACCGTGACCGTCGAGTCGCTCCCGTCGTCCTCTCCGGGCGTCACCGCGGCGGCCGGGTTCCGCGCCGCCGGCATCACGGCCGGGCTCAAGGCGTCCGGCCGCCCCGACCTCGCGCTCGTCGTCAACGACGGCCCCTCGCAGGCCGCCGCGGCGGTGTTCACCACCAACCGGGTCGTGGGCGCGCCCGTCGTCTGGTCGCGGCAGGCCGTGGCGGACGGCGTCGTCAGCGCCGTGGTCCTCAACTCCGGTGGCGCCAACGTGTGCACGGGCCCCGAGGGCTTCGCGGACACCCACGCCACGGCGGAGAAGGTCGGCGCCGCCCTGGAGATCTCCGCGGGCGACGTCGTCGTGTGCTCCACCGGCCTGATCGGCGAGCGGCTGCCCATCGACGCGCTCCTCGCCGGTGTGGAGGTGGCCGTGGGCGCCCTGGCTGCCGACGGGGGACCCGACGCGGCTGTCGCGATCATGACGACTGACAGCGTCGCCAAGACGGCCCACGTCACGATCGAGGGCCCGGAGGGCGCGTGGACCGTCGGCGGCATGGCCAAGGGGGCGGGCATGCTCGCCCCCGGTCTGGCCACGATGCTCTGCGTGCTGACCACGGACGCCGTGATCGACGCCGAGACGGCGGACGCCGCCCTGCGCTCTGCGACGGCCCAGACCTTCGACCGGGTGGACTCCGACGGCTGCATGTCGACGTCCGACACCGTCACGCTGCTCGTCTCGGGCGCGAGCCGCGCCGTGCCGGACTCCGCCGCTTTCGGAGCCGCCCTGACGCAGGTCTGCGGCGAGCTGGCCCGGGCGCTCGTCGCGGACGCCGAAGGGGCGACGCACGACATCGCGGTGACCGTCACCGGCGCCGAGACGCAGGACGCCGGGCTCGCGGTCGCCCGGGCGGTCACGCGGTCCAACCTGTTCAAGGCCGCCATGTTCGGCAACGATCCCAACTGGGGCCGCGTCCTCGCCCAGGTGGGCACCGTGCCGGAGAGCGTCGCCGCGTTCGACCCCGCGCAGCTCGACGTCACCATCAACGGCGTCCAGGTGTGCAGAGCGGGCGGCGCGTTCCGGCCCCGGACCGAGGTGGACCTCGCGGCGCACCGGGAGGTGCAGGTGGTCGTCGACCTGCACGCGGGCGCCGAGACGGTCACTGTCTGGACCAACGACCTCACGCACGACTACGTCCACGAGAACAGCGCGTACTCCACATGAGCGACTTCACGTTCAACACCCGCACCGACCTGCGCGCGGACCAGAAGGCGGAGGTCCTCGTCGAGGCGCTGCCGTGGCTGCAGAAGTTCGCGGGAGCCCTCGTCGTCGTGAAGTACGGCGGCAACGCGATGATCGACGACGGCCTGAAGCGGTCGTTCGCCGAGGACATGGTGTTCCTGCGCCAGGTCGGCCTCAAGCCGGTCGTCGTGCACGGCGGGGGACCGCAGATCAACGCGATGCTCGACCGCCTGGGCATCGAGTCGGAGTTCCGTGGCGGCCTGCGGGTGACCACCCCCGAGGCGATGGACGTCGTGCGCATGGTGCTCACGGGGCAGGTCTCGCGCGAGCTGGTGGGGCTCCTCAACGCTCACGGACCCCACGCCGTCGGGCTGTCGGGCGAGGACGGCGGGCTCTTCCAGGCGCGTCGGCGCACCGCGATCGTCGACGGCGTGAGCGTGGACATCGGTCAGGTCGGCGACGTGGTCAAGGTGAACCCCGGCGCGGTCCTCGACCTGCTCGACGCCGGACGGATCCCCGTCGTCTCCACGGTGGCCCCCGACCTCGACGACCCCACGCAGGTGCTCAACGTCAACGCCGACACCGCGGCGGCCGCCCTCGCCGTGGCGCTCGGCGCCCGCAAGCTCGTCGTGCTCACCGACGTGGAGGGGCTGTACACCAGCTGGCCGGACACCACGTCCCTCGTGCGCCGGATCAGCGCCAGCGCCCTCGCGGAGCTGCTCCCGAGCCTCGACGCCGGCATGCGCCCGAAGATGGAGGCCTGCTGGCGGGCGGTCGAGGGTGGTGTCGGGCGCGCCCACGTCATCGACGGCCGCGCACCCCACTCGATCCTGGTCGAGGTCTTCACCTCCGACGGCATCGGCACCATGGTCCTGCCCGACGAGGAACCGGCCGACGCCCCGTTCACCGCACCCGTCCCCGTGGTGCCGCACGCCCCCGAGGTGACCGCATGACCGTCGAGAACACGGGCGTCAAGGCACGGCACCGGTCGGCCGACAGCCCGGACGCGTCGCTCCCGGTGCCCACCACCGACGGCTCCGTCGCGCAGTGGACCGACCGCTACACGCACGCGCTCATGGACACTTTCGGTGCGCCCCAGCGGGTGCTGGTCCGCGGCGAGGGGCCGTACGTCTGGGACGCCGACGGCGTCCGGTACCTGGACCTGCTCGGCGGGATCGCGGTGAACTCGCTCGGCCACGCGCACCCGACACTGACCGCCGCCATCAGCGCGCAGCTGGGCACGCTCGGCCACGTCTCCAACTTCTTCGGCAGCCCCACCCAGATCGCGTTCGCGGAGCGGCTGCTCGGGCTCGCCGGCGCTCCCGCGGGCTCGCGCGTCTTCCTCACCAACTCCGGGACCGAGGCCAACGAGGCCGCGTTCAAGCTCGCCCGCCGCAACGGCGGGACGGACCGGCCGCGCGTCCTGGCGCTGGAGGGCTCGTTCCACGGCCGGTCGATGGGCGCCCTGGCGCTCACCCACAAGGCGGCCTACCGCGAGCCGTTCGAGCCGCTGCCGGGTGGCGTGGAGTTCGTGCCCTTCGCCGACACCGACGCCCTGGAGGCCGCGTTCGCGGTCGACGGCGACCAGGTGGCCGCCCTGTTCCTCGAGCCGCTGCAGGGCGAGGCCGGCGTCCGGCCGCTCCCGCCCGGCTACCTGGCGCACGCCCGCACGCTGACCGCCGAGCACGGTGCCCTGCTGATCCTCGACGAGGTGCAGACCGGCATGGGCCGCACCGGGGCGTGGTTCGCCCACCAGCTGCCGCACCTCGGCGGCGGCGTCGTGCCCGACGCGGTCACGGTGGCGAAGGGCCTCGGCGGAGGCTTCCCGGTCGGCGCGCTCATCGCGTACGGGGAGGCGACCGCGACCCTGCTCGGTCGCGGTCAGCACGGCACGACGTTCGGCGGCAACCCGGTCGCGTCCGCGGCGGGCCTCGCCACGATCGGCGTCATCGAGCGCGACGGGCTGCTGGCGCACGTCGCCGGCCTCGGGGCCACGTTCCGCGAGCGGATCGCCACCGCCCCGATCGTCCGCGAGGTGCGCGGCGAGGGGCTGCTCATCGGGATCGAGCTGACGTCGCCCGTGGCGGCCGTCGTCGCGGCCCGGGCGCTGGACGCCGGGTTCATCGTCAACCCGTGCACGCCGACCACCGTCCGGCTGGCCCCGCCCTTCGTGCTCACCCACGACCAGGCCGGGCAGTTCGTCGACTTCCTCGTCGCCCTCCCGGAGGACCTGTCATGACCCGGCACTTCCTCCGTGACGACGACCTGAGCCCCCGCGAGCAGCGATCCGTCCTCGAGCTCGCGCTCGCGTTCCGCGACGATCGGTTCATCCGCACGCCGCTCACCGGCCCGCGGGCGGTCGCGGTCATCTTCGACAAGCCGACCCTGCGCACCCAGGTCTCCTTCACGGCCGGCATCGCCGAGCTCGGTGGCTTCCCGCTGAGCGTCGACGGCAGGCTGGCCCGGATCGGCGAGCGCGAGTCGATCGAGGACACCGCCCGGGTGCTCGGCCGGCAGGTCGCGGCGATCGTGTGGCGGACGTTCTCCCAGCGGCACCTGGAGCAGATGGCGGAGCACTCCGGAGTCCCGGTGGTGAACGCCCTGACGGACGACTTCCACCCGTGCCAGATCCTCGCGGACCTCGCGACCGTGGCGCAGCACCGCGGCGGCGTGGCGTCGCTGTCCGGGCTGACGTTCGCCTACGTCGGCGACGGCGCCAACAACATGTCGCACTCGTACCTGCTGGGCGGCGCGACCGCTGGGCTGCACGTGCGGATCGGGACGCCGGACGGCTACGTGCCGGACGCGTCGATCCTGGCGGACGCCACGGCGATCGCGGCGGACACCGGTGGGTCCGTCACCGTGGTGCACTCGCTGGCCGAAGCCGTCACCGGCGCCGACGTCGTCGCCACGGACACCTGGGTCTCGATGGGCCAGGAGGGCGAGGCGGCCGAGCGCGAGACGCCGTTCGTCCCGTTCCGGGTCGACGCGGCGGCCATGTCGCTGGCCGCCCCGGACGCCCTCGTCCTGCACTGCCTGCCGGCGTACCGGAGCAAGGAGATCACCGCCGAGGTGCTCGACGGTCCGCAGTCGGTGGTCTGGGACGAGGCCGAGAACCGGCTGCACGCCCAGAAGGCCCTCCTGTCCTGGTTGGTGGAGAGCGCATGAGCGTCACGGTCCCGCACACCAAGGCCGCGCGGCACGCGCTGGTCACCGCGCTGCTCACCCGGGGCACCGTCCACTCCCAGCAGCAGCTGGCCGAGCTGCTCACCGCCGAGGGCGTCACCGTCACGCAGGCCACCCTCTCGCGCGACCTGGAGGAGCTGCGGGCCGTCAAGGTCCGCACGCCGTCCGGCGCGCTCGCGTACGCCGTGCCCGCCGAGGGCGCTCTGCGCACGCCGGCGGCAGGCGCCGACGGCGAGGTGCTCGCCGCACGGCTCGCGCGCCTGTGCGCCGAGCTCCTGGTCACCGCCGAGGCGTCGGGCAACCTCGTCGTCCTGCGCACGCCGCCCGGCGCCGCACAGTTCCTGGCGTCGGCCATCGACCACTCCGTCCTGCCCGCCGTCCTCGGCACCATCGCGGGCGACGACACCGTGCTGGTCATCGCCCGCGAGGGGGAGACCGGCGACGCGCTGGCGGCGCGCTTCCTGGCGCTGGCCACCGACGCGCCCGCACGCACCCGTCCCGCAGACTGACCCGCAGCACCGTCCTCGCAGCACGCACACCACGCATCGAAGAGAGAAGACACATGACTGAGCGCGTCGTCCTGGCCTACTCCGGGGGCCTCGACACCTCCGTGGGCATCGGCTGGATCACGGAGGCCACCGGCGCCGAGGTGATCGCGGTCGCCGTCGACGTCGGCCAGGGTGGCGAGGACCTCGACGTCATCCGTCGGCGCGCCCTCGACTGCGGTGCGGTGGAGGCCTACGTGGCCGACGCCCGCGACGAGTTCGCGCAGGAGTACTGCATGCCGGCCCTCAAGGCGAACGCCCTGTACCTGGACCGGTACCCGCTTGTCTCGGCGCTGTCCCGCCCGGTCATCGTCAAGCACCTGGTGCGCGCCGCCCGCCAGTTCGGCGCGACGACGGTGGCGCACGGCTGCACCGGCAAGGGCAACGACCAGGTCCGCTTCGAGGTGGGCATCACCTCCCTCGCGCCCGACCTGACCTGCCTCGCGCCCGTCCGTGACCTCGCGCTCACGCGGGACAAGGCCATCGACTTCGCGACGCGCCGGTCCCTGCCCATCGAGACCACCAAGCACAACCCGTTCTCCATCGACCAGAACGTGTGGGGCCGGGCGGTCGAGACCGGCTTCCTGGAAGACATCTGGAACGCGCCGACCAAGGACGTCTACACCTACACGGACGACCCGACGTTCCCGCCCGTGGCCGACGAGGTCGTCATCACGTTCGAGGCCGGCGTCCCGGTCGCGCTGGACGGTGTCCCCGTCACGCCGCTGCAGGCCATCCAGGAGATGAACCGCCGCGCCGGCGCCCAGGGCATCGGCCGGATCGACATCGTCGAGGACCGCCTGGTCGGGATCAAGTCGCGCGAGGTCTACGAGGCGCCGGGCGCGATCGCGCTCATCGCGGCCCACCAGGAGCTCGAGAACGTCACCGTCGAGCGGGAGCAGGCCCGGTTCAAGCGGGGCGTCGAGCAGCGCTGGACCGAGCTGGTCTACGACGGCCAGTGGTTCTCCCCGCTGAAGAAGTCGCTCGACGTGTTCGTCGACGACACCCAGCGCTACGTCTCGGGCGACGTGCGGCTGGTCCTGCACGGTGGCCGCGCCACGGTCACCGGCCGCCGCTCGGACGCGAGCCTGTACGACTTCAACCTGGCGACCTACGACACGGGCGACTCGTTCGACCAGTCGGCGGCGAAGGGCTTCATCGAGATCTACGGCCTGTCCTCCAAGCTCGCGGCCGCGCGGGACGTGCGCTTCGGCAACGGCGTCGACCTCGGCTCGCAGGGCGGGATCCATGGCTGACCGGGCGCCGGACGCCCCGCTCGCCCTGTGGGGTGGGCGGTTCGCGTCCGGACCCGCCGCGGCCCTGGCCGAGCTGTCGCGATCGACGCAGTTCGACTGGCGCCTGGCCGACCACGACATCTCCGGGTCCGTCGCCCACGCGCACGTCCTGCACGCGGCGGGACTGCTGGACGACGCCGAGGTCGCGGGCATGGTCGACGCCCTCGAGCGGTTGCGGACCGACGTCGCCTCCGGGGCGTTCGGCCCGGGGCCCGACGACGAGGACGTACACACCGCTCTCGAGCGGGGACTGATCGAGCGCGCCGGCGCCGACCTGGGCGGCAAGCTGCGGGCGGGCCGCTCGCGCAACGACCAGATCGCCACCCTGGTCCGCATGTACCTCCGGTCACAGTCGCGCGTCCTCGCGCGGCTCGTGCTCGACGTGGTCGACGCTCTCGTCGCGCAGGCGGAGCATGCCGGTGATGCGCCGATGCCCGGCCGCACCCACCTGCAGCACGCCCAGCCGGTCCTGCTCGCGCACCATCTGCTGGCGCACGCGTGGCCCCTGCTGCGCGACGTCGAGCGCTGGGTGGACTGGGACGCCCGCGCGGCGCGTTCGCCGTACGGCTCCGGGGCGCTCGCCGGCTCGTCGCTCGGCCTCGACCCCGCCTCGGTCGCCGCGGAGCTCGGGTTCGACGGGCCGGTCGAGAACTCGATCGACGGGACCGCGTCGCGCGACGTCGTCGCCGAGTTCGCGTTCGTGGCCGCGATGCTCGCCGTCGACATCTCCCGGCTGGCCGAGGAGGTCGTCATCTGGGCGACCCGGGAGTTCGGCTTCGTCCGGCTGCACGACGCCTACTCGACGGGGTCGAGCATCATGCCGCAGAAGAAGAACCCGGACGTCGCCGAGCTGGCGCGCGGAAAGGCGGGACGCCTCGTCGGCGACCTGACCGGGCTGCTCACCACGCTCAAGGGCCTCCCGCTCGCGTACAACCGCGACCTGCAGGAGGACAAGGAGCCGGTGTTCGACCAGGTCGACCAGCTCACCGTGCTCCTGCCGGCCTTCGCCGGCATGGTCGCGACGCTCGAGTTCGACACCGAGCGCATGGCCTCGCTCGCACCCCAGGGCTTCTCCCTGGCCACCGACATCGCCGAGTGGCTCGTCCGCACCGGGGTGCCGTTCCGCGTCGCGCACGAGGTGGCGGGCGCCTGCGTCCGCGCGTGCGAGGACCACGAGCCGGCGATCGAGCTGTGGGACCTCACCGACGACGAGCTCGCCGCCGTCTCCCCGCACCTGACGCACGACGTGCGCGCGGTGCTCACGGTCGAGGGCTCGCTCGCGTCGCGGTCGGCCTACGGCGGTACCGCTCCGGCACGCGTGGCCGAGCAGCTCGGTCGGGCCCGCGCCCGCGCGGCGGAGCTGCGCACCTGGGCGTCGTGATCGCCGACGAGCTGGTGGTCCGGGCGCGCGCGGCCCGGCCCCGGCTCGGACGGGTCCGGCTGGTTGCCGTCGACGGCCCGGCCGGGTCGGGGAAGACGACGCTGGCGGCCGCCCTGGCGGAGCGGGGCGCGGCGGTGCTCCACCTGGACGACCTGTACGAGGGCTGGTCCGGCCTCGAGGGGTCGCTGTGGCCTCGGCTGTCCGCGCAGGTTCTCGAGCCGCTGCGCCGCGGCCTGGCCGGCCGCTATCAGCGGTACGACTGGCCGACCGGGGCCTTCACCGAGTGGGTCGACGTCCCGGTCCCGGAGCTCCTCGTCGTGGAGGGCTGCGGCGCCGCCCGCCGCGCCGTGGACGACCTCGCCGTGCTGCGCGTATGGGTGGAGGCGCCCGCGAACCTGCGACTGGAGCGGGGCCTCGCGCGCGACGGCGCCCACGCCGAGGGGCTCTGGCGGACCTGGATGGCCGACGAGGCCGCTCACTTCGCGCGGGAGCGGACGCGCGAGAGGGCCGACGTCCGCCTGGACACCGGTGGGGCGTCGACCACCGGCTGATCGCCCGTCTCGGGTCGGCCGCCCGCGCCGCGCACCGGCATCCTCGTGCGGCAAGATGGGCGCGTGCACCCGTCCGAACCGCTCGCGACCCGTGAGACCGCCGACCCGCGCGGCCTCGCGGCGGTCCCGGCGCGCGTGTGGTTCAGCCGTGACGTGCACGCCGTCGCGCGCGACCTGCTGGGGGCCCACCTCACCTCGCGGTCGCCCGAGGGCGACGTCACGCTGCGGATCACGGAGGTCGAGGCCTACGGCGGCGCCGACGACCCCGGCTCCCACGCCTACCGCGGCCGCACCGCGCGCAACGCGGTCATGTTCGCCGAGCCCGGCCGCCTGTACGTCTACCGGCACCTCGGCCTGCACCACTGCCTCAACATCGTCACGCAGCCGACCGGCAGCCCGTCGGCGGTCCTGCTGCGCGCCGGCGAGGTGGTGGAGGGCAAGGAGCTCGCCTGGGCACGGCGCGCGGCTTCTGGCGTCGTCGACTCGGAGCGCCAGCTTGCCCGCGGACCCGCCCGGCTCGCGGTCGCGCTCGGCATCGACCTGCGCGCCAACGGCGCCGACATCACGGAGCCCGGGGGCGCGATCGTGCTGCACCGCCACCAGGTGGTGGCCCGGCCGACGCACAAGACCGGTCCCCGCGTGGGCGTCTCGGGTGCGGGCGGCGAGGGTTCCCGGTACCCGTGGCGCTACTGGCTGACCGACGAGCGCACCGTCTCGGCCTATCGGCCGGCGTATCGCGCGCCGGCGTCGACAGACGCCCCGTGAGGGGCGACGGCGCCGGCTGCACGCTCACGTCCACCCCGACCGTTCTGCCGGGCCTGCCTGAACCGGGCCCACCGGCCACCCACCTGGAGACCTTGTGAACCACATCCTCGACGAGCTCGAGTGGCGCGGCCTCGTCGCGCAGACCACCGACCTCGACGCCCTCCGCGACGCGCTCTCGGCGGGACCCGTGTCGCTGTACTGCGGGTTCGACCCCACCGCGCCCAGCCTCCACATCGGCAACCTCGTGCAGATCCTCACCGTGCGCCGGCTGCAGGACGCCGGGCACCGGCCGTTCGGCCTCGTCGGAGGCGCCACCGGGCTGATCGGTGATCCCAAGATGGCGGGGGAGCGGACCCTCAACGACCGCGACGTGGTCTCCGGCTGGGTCGAGCGGATCCGCCAGCAGATCGAGCCGCTCCTGCGGTTCGACGGCCCGAACGCCGCGACCATGGTGAACAACCTCGACTGGACCGCGCCCCTGTCGGCCATCGACTTCCTGCGGGACATCGGCAAGCACTACCGCCTGGGCACGATGCTCGCCAAGGACACCGTGGCCCGACGCCTGAACAGCGACGCCGGGATCAGCTTCACCGAGTTCAGCTACCAGATCCTGCAGGGGATGGACTACCTCGAGCTGCACAGGCGGCACGGGATCTCGCTGCAGACCGGCGGCAGCGACCAGTGGGGCAACCTGCTGTCGGGCGTCGAGCTGATCCGCAAGGCCGAGGGCGTCGCCGTGCACGCGCTCACCACACCGCTCATCACCAAGGCCGACGGCACCAAGTTCGGCAAGACCGAGTCGGGCACCGTCTGGCTCGACCCGGAGCTGACCACGCCGTACGCGTTCTTCCAGTTCTGGCTCAACGCCGACGACGCCGACGTGGTCCGCTACCTCAAGGTCTTCAGCTTCCGTCCGCGCGCCGAGATCGAGGAGCTGGCGGCTGCCGTCGCCGAGCGACCGGCGGCACGTGAGGCCCAACGTGCCCTGGCCTACGAGGTCACGGCCCTGGTGCACGGCGTGGCCGCGGCCGACCAGGTGGTGGCCGCGAGCCAGGCGCTGTTCGGTCGCGGCTCGCTGGGCGACCTCGACGCCGCCACGCTCTCCGCGGCGGTCGCCGAGCTGCCGTCCACCCGAGGGGCGGCCGGCGACCTCGTCGCGGACCTGCTCGCCGCGACGGGTGTGGTGACCAGCAAGGGAGCCGCGCGCCGGGCGATCGCCGAGGGCGGAGCGTCCGTGAACAACGCGCGCGTGACCTCCGAGGACGCCGTGCTCGGCACCGAGGACCTTCTGCACGGGCGCTGGGCGGTCCTGCGCCGGGGCAAGCGGACGCTCGCGGTCGTCGTGGCTCAGGCGTGAGGACGCGCGGGCAGGACCTCCGGGTCCTGCCCGCAGCGCTCTGACCTGGGGTTTCGCGCCCTCCCGAGACCTCGTGACCGGGGTCACCGCAGCGCGATTTGCCACCTGCCGCAACACGCGCGTAATGTTCTCGATGTCGCCCGAGAGGGAGGAACGGACACCGCGGATCGAACCACGGTGGCTGGTCCCTAGGGTGGCCACCCCCGCTCGTGCTGACAGGCGCTTCGCGCGCCCTGACGCCGGACGGGGACGGGCTCCAGGCCCGCAGCTCCCCCCAAGAGGGTGGTGAGAAGCGGTCCGAAAGCCAGGTAGGATTCAGAACGACAAAGCCTCTCGGATGAGATCGAAAGATCTCGAGGAGATGCGCGTCTGTTCCTTGAGAACTCAACAGTGTGCCAAATAGTCGATGCCATAT